>CAYGPA010000383.1:0-2989 GCA_964351535.1 uncultured Planctomycetaceae bacterium | reverse complement strand
GTCGCGCCGGCCGTGTCGGAGTCGTCGAGCTCCGCCGCCGACTTCGCGCGCTCGCGGCTCGCGAGCGCCAGGCTCTCGAAGGACGCGGCGACGCCCGGCCAGGCGAGGTGCTCCTCGGCCAGCTCCCGCGCGCGGGATCCCCAGCGCTTGCGCGCCTCGGGTGAGACCGCCGCGCGCTGCAGGGCTGCCGTCCAGCCGGCGGACCCCTCGGCGACGGGGACGACCAGACCGCAGGCCTCGTGCTCGACCAGCGCCGTGAGTCGCGGACGGTCGGAGACCAGCACGGGCCGCCCGCAGGCCAGCGCCTGAGCCAGGCGCACGCCGCGCGTGCGGTCGTCGAGGGCCGGCACCGCGAAGAGCGTCGAGTGGCCCAGCAGGCCGGGCAGCTCCTCCTCGCGCGTGGCCGGCAGGAAGAACGAACGCGAGCCGACCCCGAGCCGCTCGACCATGGCCCGCAGCTCGCGCAGTTCGCGCCCCTCGCCCGCCAGGACCAGGGACCAGTCCCCGCGCTGGCCGACGGTGCGCGCGAAGGCCTCGACGAGCAGGTGCGCGCCGCGCTCGCGCTCGAGGGGGCCCGCGAAGAGCAGGATCCGGCCGGGGATGCGGTGGCGCGAGACGATCGCGCTGGAGAGGCCGGGGCGGAAGAGCCCGAGGTCGACGCCGCTCGGGATCACGTGCACGCGGTCCGGCGAAAAACCCTCGGCGACCAGGTCGCTGCGGACGACGGGGTCGATCGCGACGGCGGCCGTCGTCGTGCGCTTGACCGTGCGACCCCAGAGGCGCTCGCCGGCCCAGAGCAGCACGCGGTCGAGCGGGCCGAAGCTGGCGCCCATCCCGGTCTCGATCGGCAGGAACGGAACGCCGAGGCGACGCGCCAGGCGCGCGCCGCGCCAGGCTGCCGGCGACAGCGCCGCGTAGGCGAAGACCGCGTCGGGTCGGAAGCTCGCCGGCCCTTCCTCGCCGCCCTCGTCGTCCCCCGAGCGCGGGATCGAGCCGGGGGGCGCGCCCCAGGCGCGCACCGTGTGGCCTCGCGCCAGGAGCTCGCGCGCCAGCTGCGAGGCGTGCGCACCGTCGCGCCCGCGCGAGCGCGTCGGGTCGAGCATGAGGGCGATGCGTAGGGAGACGGTCATGGTGCGGTCGAAGCTCGGCGCCGCCAGGGCTCTCTTGGTCCAAACCCCGGCGCGACTCCGTGCCAAGCGTACGACGAATCTGGACGGGATGCAGAAACGCCGTTGCGACCGCAGGTTCGATCGACGCCCGCAAGCAAGCCGCTGAAGGCGCTTCAGGCCCGGCGCGGGCGACCGAGAACCAGGCAGTTGCTCGCACGTCGTGGAGCGTGCGGACCCGACCTTCTCCCCCCCCGCCGTCGCACCCGGAAAAGCCTTCCATGCCCTCGCCCCTCCCCGGAACCCAACCCAAGCCCCGCGGACTCTTCGTCGACCGCTGGGGAACCCTGCTGGCCGAGCCCCGGCGTTCTCCCTGCAACCGCTTCGAGGACGCCGAACCGATCCCCGGCGCGGTCGACGCGCTGTTTCGGGCGCGCAGCGCGGGCTGGAGCATCTACCTCATCGGCAACGAGGAGGACGTCGCCCACGGGCGTCAGTCCGACCGCGAGTGGAAGCGGTTCGAGGAGGGACTGCTCGACCACATGACGCGGCACGGCGCGCACGTCGACCGCAACTACGCCTGCCTCGACCACCCGGAGGGCAAGGGGGACCACGCGCGCCCCTCGGTGTTCTGCCTCCCGAACACCGGCTTCTTCTACCACGCCGCCCAGATGGACCAGATCGAGCTCGAGCAGAGCTGGGTGCTCGGCGACAGCACGCTGGAGCTCGTCGCCGGAGCCCGCGCGGGATGCCGCACGGCGGCCGTTCGCACCGGGCGCGCGCTGTCGGACGAGGACTACCACGTGGAGCCGCACCTCATCGGCGCCGACCTCGCCGAGGTCGTGGCCGAGCTGCTGGCGGACGTGGCGGCCACGCCGCCCCGCGCCGCGGGCTGAGCTCTCCAGCAACCCGGACGGTCGGCTCCGCCCGGCCGTCCGGGCTCATTTGTCCCCCCCGTGGGCCCGGACTACACTGGGAGCAGGCCCAGGAGGCCCGCACCCCAATGGACCGCACGCAAACGATCGACAGGCTCATCACGGGCCGCAAGGTGGTCACCGTCGAGGAGTCCGTGTCCGCCCTCGAAGCGGCGCGCACCATGACCGAGGAACGGGTCGGAGCCATCCTGGTCGTCGCCGGAGACGGCGCGCCGCTCGGGATCTTCACCGAGCGCGACCTCATGGCCCGCGTCGTCGTCCCCGGCCGCGACCCCGCCGCCACGCCGATGGCCGACGTCATGACCCGCGACATGTTCACGGTCGCGCCGAAGCAGACCATCGACGCCGTGTGCCGCGAGCTCCAGGAGCGCCACATTCGCCACGTGCCGATCCTCGACGGGGGCAAGGTCCTCGGGCTCCTCAGCCTGCGGGACCTGCTGCGGCACGATCTGGCGGCGCTGGCGGACGAGGTCGAGCACCTCACCGAGTACATCCAGGGTCCCGGGGACGCCTGACCGGACGGTGCCGACCCCGGTCGCGCGTCCCTCTGCGCCACAGCCCGCGGGACCCGGGCCGCTCAGAAGCGAGGACCTCGCGCGGGAGCGTCACGGCCGGCGTCCGGTCCGGCCCTCCCTCCGGGCGCGTCGACGGCCCCGGGCACCGGCGCATCCGCGGTGCTCCCCGGACCGACCGCGGAATCCGCGGGATCCCCGAACACTCGCGTCGACGGCGGGGCGAGCGGCGGCGGAGTGCGCTCCTCGACGCCCTCGCCGACATCCCGGCCGGACGGCGGCACGCCCCGCTGCGGCGAATCTCGGGGGACTCCCGGCGGCCCGCACGCCCCTCTTCGAAGACGAAACGGCGGTTCTGGGGCATGGCCACGCCGAGCGGGAGTTCAACGACTTCGCCCGTCAGCAACACGACCACACGATCGGCGCAGTGGCGAAC
>CAYGPA010000382.1:0-5663 GCA_964351535.1 uncultured Planctomycetaceae bacterium | reverse complement strand
CTACGACGGCGGGCGCGTTCGCGCTGCGCGGCGGCGTTTCAGGATCTCCAGGTACTCGCCGGGGTGGTGGTGGCGGAGTTCGTGGCGGGAGATCTTGCCGTCGTACCAGGTCTTGCTGCCCGGGAAGACGCCGGGGCGGAAGTGCACGTGGTACATGTGCCAGATGATGATGGCGAGGAACGCGAGCGTGGCCTCGTAGCCGTGCACGACGCGGGCGACGTCGAAGGTCCAGGTGGGCAGGGCGCCGAGGAACCAGTCGGGGCGCCAGAGGATCGCGCCGGAGAGGATCATGACCACGTTGCCCCAGACGACGGCGTAGTACTCGAGCTTCTCGACCAGGCCGTAGCGCCCGACGATCGGACGGCGGTCGAAGCGCCAGGCGGGGTGGCGCTCGAAGAAGGCGCGCAGGGGGCGGCGGCGGGCGAGCCAGTCCATCAGGCCGAGGTTGAACATGAACTCGGCGAGGAAATTGCGGATGTCCGCCCAGCGGAAGACCATCGAACGCAGCCAGCGCCGACCGCCCGGCGACACGAAGAGCGACACGATGTGCCAGCCCGAGAGGCCGATCAGGCCCAGCGCGGCGCCGCGGTGCAGCAGGCTGCGCAGGCGGAGGGCGCCCTCGCTGTTCATGATCGCGTGCATCAGGGGGAGCTCGTGCAGGAAGACCGGGAGACCGGTCAGCACGAGCAGCATGAACGACGTCACCAGCACGCCGTGCTGGAGGCGCGCGTGCAGCGACATGCGCTTGAAGGACTCCTCCGGCTTGACCAGCTCGCCCTCGTCGGGCCAGACCTCGGGGTCGACCTGCACCGTCTCGCCCGGCCCCCAGCCGAGGCGCATGCGCAGGCGGCCGAAGAGGTCCACGAGGATGAACAGGATGAAGGCGCCGATCGTGACGACCACGACCACCGTGTAGACCACGAGCACGATCCAGGGGATGAAGTTGGAGTCGCGGTCGATCTCCGTGTGCACCGGCACCTTGGCGAAGGAGGCGCGCACGCCCACGTGGCAGCTGCCGCAGGTCTCCTCGAGGTTCGCGGGGTTCACCTTCGAGCGCGGATCGCTGGAGGGGAAGATCGCGTGGAAGCCGTGGCAGGAGGCGCAGTTCGCGGCGCGGCCGCTCCCGAAGGAGGAGGCGATGCCGTGGTAGGAACGCTGCCAGGACCGCAGGCTCGTCGCCACGAAGCCGAAGTCGTTCGCCAGGGCGTCGTCCGCGTGGCAGCGCGCGCAGGTCTCCGCCACGTTCTTCGAGGCGACGGACGAGGTCCCCGCGGTCGGCCCGTCGATGGTGTGCTCGCCGTGGCAGTCGGTGCACACGGGCACGGTGGTCTCGTCGCGCAGGAAGCCCTCGCCGTGCACGCCCGAGAGGTAGTCGTTCAGGTAGCCGGCGTGGCAGGAGCCGCACGTGTAGGGCACGAGGGCGCGCGACGTGGGCGCCGCGGGGTCGCCGGCGTGGCGGATCTCGTGCGAGCCGTGGCAGGACTTGCAGGTCGCCGTGACGACCAGGCCGCCCTCCCGCAGCGCGCGGCCGTGGATGCTCGTCTCGTACTGCTGCACGCGCTCGCCGGCGGGCGCGGGGTGCTCGAGCGGCGGCTCGGGGCGGTGGCAGGCCTCGCACGTGTCCGGCAGGCGCAGCGGGAACACCCTCGAGCGCGGATCCGCGGCGCTCTGGATGTCGTGGGTCCCGTGGCAGTCCGTGCAGTCCGCGGCGACGTGGCCGTTGCCCATCGTGCCGCTGTGCACCCCGCGCGCGTAGGCGGCCTGGGCCTCGGCGTGGCAGGTGGCGCAGTTCACGGGCGCCACGTCCCCGTGGATCGGGTCCTCGAGGTCGCGCAGGTCCGCGTGGCAGAGCACGCAGCCGATCCCCGCCCGGTCGTGCACCGAGCCCGGCGCGGCCGGCGGTCCGGGACCCGCCGCGGGCTCGTCGGCCTGGACGCCGTCGTGGCAGAGCAGACAGCTCTCGTCGCCCGCCAGCGGCGCGGGCGGCTTCGCGGCGTGCGCGTCGTGGCACGCGAGGCACGTGCGCCCCGCGAACGCGCTCGCGTGGACGGAGCCGGGCGGCGCGCCGGCGACGTCGGTGTGGCAGCGCGTGCAGAGCGCGTTCAGGCGCGGCCCCTCCATCGCCGCGTCGGCGCCGTGCACCGGGGCGATGTCGTGGCCGCCGTGACAGTCCTGGCAGTTCGGCGCGAGCCCGTTGCCCGCCGCCAGCGCGAGCCCGTGGCTGCCGCCGCGGAAGGCCGCGATCGGGCCGTCGTCGTCGTCGTGGCAGCTCGTGCAGTCGACGCGCTCCAGCGGGCTCGCGTGCGGGTACCCGTCGACGCCGGCCAGGTCGGCGTGGCACACGACGCAGTCGAGGACCGCGTGGACGCTGTGCTCGAAGCGCTCCTCGTCGACGTAGATGGAGAAGCTCCGGCCGCCGCGCTCGGCGGTCAGACCGTCGATTCCGTGGCAGTCGAGGCAGGTCTCGTCGTCCTGCGCCAAGGCCGTCGTGGGACCGAGGAGGAGCAGGAACAGCGCAGCACCGCAGCGAAGGAATCGAGCTGGAGATGGCATGAGTCGGAGGGCGCGGAAGGAGGGTGAGTCTAGCACCGCCCGGGGGTCTCCCAGAGCGGCCCCCGGCGCTTTTCGCGGCGCTTCGCGGGCTCCTACGGCCTCGTGCGCACTTGCAGTGCGCACTCCTGCGCAGCGCGCCCATGACGCGTTCGTCTGTATGGTTGGTCGGTGAGTTCTCGTGCGTTGGTGCGGCCGGTGAACGCCCCGCGACTTCGGACCGGTGTGTTTCGTCGTTCAACCTCGAGGAACAACGGATAGGAAAGGGATGGGCTGATGCGAATCTGGACACGATTCATCGAGGGTTGTCCGGCCCGGCGGTCTGAACCGGGGACGAAGGTCGGGAAGGTGCTCGCCCTACGACTCCTGGGCGTGGCGCCGATAGGGGCGGTCGTGGTCGCTGCCTCTGCCCTGACCGCGGCCGTACAGACACCTGCCACGGGCGGCGGACCGGCGCCCAATCAGTGCGTCGCCTGTCACCAGGTGGAAGAACTGCCGATCTCCCTCGGCCACAGCATGAGCGAGTGGCGCGCTTCCTCGCACGCTCGCAGCGGAGTGGCCTGCCAGGACTGCCACGGCGGCGACCCGTCCATTGCGGACGTGACGGCCGCTCACGACGGGGTCCTCCCCAGCTCCGACCCGAAGAGCAAGGTGAGTCACCACCAGCTCGCAGCCACCTGCGGTGCATGTCACCAGGAGCAGTACGAGGCCTACAAGAGCACCGTCCACGCTCATGTCGTGGACGGGGACAACGATGCTGCCACGTGCTTGACCTGTCACGGTTCGATGGCGACGAGCTACCCGTCCCCGAGGGAGCTCCGAACGCGTTGCAGCGTCTGCCACGAACGACCGGTTCAGGCCGGAGCGGCGCTGGCGTGGCTCGCCTCGACCAAGACCCATCTTCGGCGTGCTCGTCGTGCGATCGACGAGGCGCAGACCGTCGTGCCGGAGTGGTATGCCGGGGCCGTGGCCCGTTTTCATCTGATGGAGAAGGAACTGACCGCGATCGAGCTCAAGTGGCACGAGTTCGACATGGAATCGTCGTCGAGCCAAAGCCGCGACCTCCTCGCTCTCAGCAAGCTCCTCGAGGAAGAGGCCCGCCTGAAGATCAAGATGAGCAAGGACAAGGCTCCGCCCAAGTGAAGATCCGGCGGTCGTGTCGTTTCGGCTGCGTGCTCGTGAATCGTTCGGGCTAGGCGGCGCCGAAGAGGTGCCGCACGAGTTTCGGGTCGAGCGTCACGTCCAGCCGGACCGCGCCCGCGCGTTCGGGGAGGACGAAGCGCGGTTCGGTGCGGTGCGCCTTCTTGTCGAGGGCGAGGGCGGACAGCAGCGTCTCCGGCTCGAGCGGCGCGGCGAGGGCTGACGCGGTGTCGCGCAGGCTGCGCGGAAGGTTCAGGCGCTGCTGGAGGTGGGCCACGCGCTCGGGCAAGGAGTCGTCGGCGAGCACGCCCGTCTCGCGCGCGGCCTCGAGCGCCAGGCCGATGCCCGCGGACACGGCGAGGCCGTGGGGGACGCGGCCGTAGCCCGCGGCGTGCTCGATCGCGTGGGCGAACGTGTGGCCGAGGTTCAGCTCGCGGCGGCGGCCGGACTCGCGTTCGTCGGCGGCGACGACGGCGGCCTTGTGGCGCACGCAGCGCGCGACGAGCTCCGTGGCGCGCTCGGCGTCGTCGGGGACCAGCGCGTCGGCGTGGCGCTCGAGCCAGTCGAGGAACTCCTCGCCCGCGAGCAGCGCGGTCTTCAGCACCTCGCCCATGCCGCTGCGCCACTCGTCGAGCGTGAGCGTCGCGAGTGTCGAGGTGTCGCAGAGCACCGCGCGCGGCTGGTGGAAGACGCCGGCGAGGTTCTTGCCCGCGGCGAGGTTCACGGCGGTCTTGCCGCCGACCGATGCGTCGACCTGGGCGAGCAGCGTCGTCGGCGCGTGCACGACGTCGACGCCGCGCATGTACATCGCCGCCGCGAGGCCGGCCAGGTCGCAGGCCGCGCCGCCGCCGAAGCCGACGACGCGCGCGCCGCGGTCGAGCCGTGCGGCGGCGAGGAAGTCGAGGGCGCGCTCGAGCTCGGCGAAGCGCTTGGCGTCCTCGCCGGGACCGACCTCGTGCCGCGGAGCGCCGCCCAGCGCGCCGAGCCTCGCACCGTGGAGCCGCAGCGCCGTCGCGTCGCCGATCAACGCGCAGCGGAGGTCCCGTACGGCGCCGGCGAGCTCGTCCAGCACGCTGGGGCCGATGCGCACGTCGTAGGACGGAGCCGTCTGCACCGTCACGGTCTGGCGGGGAGGCGAGGTCATCTTCGCCCGGGGTTCACGATCCCTCGGGCGCCGGGCGTTCGCGCTGCTCGCGGCGCGCGCGGCGGCGGCGGATCAGGTCGGCCTGCAGCTCGCGGGAGCGTCGGCGGTCGCGGACGAGCAGCATCGCGACCAGCGCGCCGAGGCCCAGCAGGCTGGCCGACACGAGGATCGTCACGTTGCGCAGCACGGCGCTCTTCTCGGCCGGCGGGACCTTCTCCGCGGAGTGCAGCACGAAGAACGGCGCGAACTCGACGCCGCCCTTGGAGTCGTAGGCGAGGTTCTTCAGGAAGAAGCCGCGCGCGGTCGCCACGTCACGCCGCCCGATGTCCGCGCCGAAACCCGCGGGCGACTGGAAGCGCGCGACGAGCGCCGGGCCCTTCCAGGTCCAGTTGCCGAGCCAGCCCTCGGTCATCTGGTCCAGGCGCACGGGGTTCTCGCCGGGGTCGAAGGTCCAGCAGTCCAGCACCTCGCTGGGCAGGAAGCGCACCGGAGTTCCGCGCCAATCCGAGCCGTTGGCGAGCATCGCGTTGATCACGTCCATCGTGACGAGCGGCGCCTCCTCCCAGTCGATCGAATCCCCCGTGGGCGCCAGCTGATCGGCGTACGCGACGAGCTCCCAGAACGGCTCGTAGGGCAGGCCCGTGATGGAGTCGGGCGAGTCGTCGAGAACGAGATCGAGCGAGTCGACCGGCAGCTCGCGGACCGGCGGCAGCGCGGGTTGCGACTCCAGCGCCCGCCGGCCGACGATCAGCGGCCGTTCGACCCACTCGGAGCCGACCTCGTCGCGGAAGAGCTCCACGAACAGGCCGTCGACGCGCACGAAGTCGCC
>CAYGPA010000381.1:0-5668 GCA_964351535.1 uncultured Planctomycetaceae bacterium | reverse complement strand
GGGCTCAGGTCGGCTTCAGGTACTTGGTCATGACCTTGATCATCACCCCGCCGAGCTCGTTGAAGTTCTTGCTCAGCACCGACACCTTCGTGTTGTGGGACGCGGCGCTGTTCACGATCTTCAGGATCGCGGCGAAGCGCGCCTTGTCGTCCTTGTTCGGCAGGAGCTTCGCGAGCTCCTCCGCGGTCAGCGGGCTCAGCTTGGCGAGCTCGCCGGCGAGCTCCTTGTTGGTCCGCTGGGCGGCGTCGCTGAAATCGTACGGGTCTTCCTTGCCTGACATGCGCTCCTCCTACTCGTCCTTCACCGCGGCCATGAGGTCCAGGAACGTGGCGATCGCGGCCTCGTGGGTCCCGAGCGTCTTCACGTCGATCTCGTCGTTCTCGCCCGTCGCCAGCGCCTTGGCCGCGCCGTCCCCCGCCTGCATGGCGGCCTGCAGGAACTCCTGCCGGGCGTCCAGGACGCCCAGCTTTCTGGCGATGGCCTCCTGCTCCTCCGCGAGCTGGACCACCGAGGCCAGGTAGCCCTTGATGGCCGCCGAGCCGCGCTGGATGTCCGCGTAGCCCGCCCGCAGGCGCTCGAGCACCTGCGCCTCCTGCTCGTCGATCGGTCGCAGGAGGGACGCGCGACGCTTGTTGATCTGGCGCTGGGTCGCGCGGGAGAAGTTCATCATCACGGCGCCCAGGTTGGCGTGCTTCTCCTCGACCAGGTGCCGGACCGCGCCCGCGACGGCCTCCGCGAGTTCGGGATCGTCGAGGTCCGACGCGTCGACGAGCTGCGCCCAGTCGACCTTCGACATGCGATAGGCCTTGTCGAGGTCGCGCCGGAAGCGCTCCTCGTCGGACGGTCGGTCGTCGGCGCCGAGTCCCGTCAGGTCGAGGCCCGGTGACGCCGCCGCCTCCTCCCGCTCCGCGGCCTCGCCCCCCGGGTCCTCCAGCTCCGACAGGTCGATCCGGAGCCCGGCTTCGACCGGCGTCAGGACCTCCTGGAGGAACGTCGGGATCCAGCGCTCCTCCATGAACGTGTTCACGTCCTCGCGCAGGGAGGCGTAGTACAGGCGCACGAAGCCCTCGTGGGAGACCTGCATCCGCGCGATCTGCTCGTCGACGATCTCCGAGAGCTCGACGGTCTCCTTGGGCGCCGAGACACACGCGGCACCGAGGCACGACACTCCCACCCAGGCCAGCATTCGCAGGCTGCTCTTCACGATCTCCTCCTCCCGTTTCGCGGGCCGGCGCGTGCGCGCCTCACCGCAGAGTCCCTGCCGAGCGCCACGGCCGGCGAACCCCGCCGTCGTGCTCGTCGCTCGGCAGACTGTCCTTCCGGCGGCCCATCCCAGCAGCGCCGGGCACGTCGCGCAAGCGCGGTTTCCGGGTCAGGGCTTCAGGTTCGCGCTCAGGTACTCGTCGACGAAGCCGATGCCCTGCGCGACGATCCGGCCCTCGGGGTCCTTCAGGAACACCTCGGGGATCTTGCGGATGCCGTACGCTTCGAAGGTCTCCGTCGCGTCGGCCAGGAGGGGGTAGTGCGCTCCGCGCTGGACCTGGAACTTCTCCGCGGCCGCGCTGTCGACCTGCGTGACGCCCACGACCACGAGCCCCGCCGATTCGTACTGCTTGCCGATCTGCACGAGATGCGGCACTTCACGCACGCAGGGTGCTCATGTCGGGCTGAAGAAGGCGATGACGGCCCACTTGTCGGAGACGTCGACGGCCGACGCGCTGCCGTCGAGCCGCACCCAGGCGGCCCCCTGCAGCGCGGGCGCCATGCGGCCCTCGAGGGCCGTGTTGCACCCCGCGACGGTCAGCGCGACGAGGGCGAGCGTGGTGATGAACTTCATGCCGGCATTCTCGACCCTCGCCGAGCCCGGGACGAGCCCGCGCGCGGGAATTCGCTGCAATTCGCCCGCCCGCGAGTCCCTGGGCCGCCGGCGCGCCCCGCGAATCAGCGCCGGAACAGCTCCGCGACGCGGGCCTCGAACGGCGCGCGGAAGCGGCCCCACGCCGACGCGCGGGCCTGCGCGTCCGGATCGCCGCGCTCGGCGCGCTGCAGCGTGTCGCGCAGTCCGCGCTCGCGTTCGGGCGACAGGAGCTCGATCCGCGCCACGAACGCGCGCACGACCTCGTCGGCGCCCGGCCCTTCCCGGACACCCTCTCGCGTCAGCACCGTCACCGGGCCGACCTCGAGCGGCAGCTCGCGGTCCACGAACTCGCGCGGCAGCAAGGCGACGAGGCGCAGCCCCGGTTCGCCGAACCACGCGTGGCGCCACGTGCGCGCCATCGCCAGCGCCTCGTCGGCGAAGAGGCCGGACTTCGACAGCGCGCAGGCCACGCGCTCGACGAGATCGCGCTCGACCTCGGCGCGCGGGCGCAGCTCGAGCGTGGCGTCCACGGCGTGCGCACGGGCACCGAGGTCCGCCAGGCGCACGAAGCCGGCGCGCTCGCCGTCGACGAACACGAGGAACGGGCTGCGCAGCGTGCCGTCCGTGCCGGCGAAGCTCGCGCGGACGCGGGCCACGTCGCCCTCGACGCGCGCCGTCTCGACCTCGGCGCGGACCGGCAGGTCGAAGTCGCCGAGGCCGCGGTAGAAGAGGAAGCGCTCGCAGGACGCGCGCGGGACGATGCCGGCCTCGGTCTGCGCCAGGCCGTCCACGCGCACGGTGTTGGCGGCCACGTCGCGCGCGAAGCTCCAGGGGTCGTCGGCGGCGACCGCGGGAAGCGCGGGCTGCTCGTCGCGCGCCAGGACGCAGAGCTCCGCGCCGTGCCCCCAGGTGATCGAGCCGTCGCGCAGCGGCAGCGCGGGCCGCGGCATCTCGACCGGACCGGCGAAGCGCAGGCCGTTCACCTGCGAGGCCGGCGGATACCAGTGCGTGATCGCGCCGTGCGGGAACGCGGCGCGCACGCGGACGTACCACGGCTCGGGCGAGTAGAAGTAGATCACCGGCGTCTCCATCTTCGGCGAGGCCGCCGTCAGCGCGAAGGCGTCCGCTGCGTCCAGCACGAACCCGGGCAGCGAGCCGTCCTCGTGCCGCAGCCCGTCGAGCGCCACGCCGTCGGACCCGAGCACGGCCGTGAAGGTCCCCCACTCGTGCACGACCCGGCTGCGGCCGTCCCAGGCGGCCGACCCGGGCCCGCGCGTCGCGGCGGGCAGCGTGGAGGCCCCGAGCGGGCCGGGCGTCGTGAACAGGCAGAGGGCGAGGGCGGTGACCTGCAGCATCGTGGTGTCCTTTCGAGACCCACGACGCGCCCCGTCGACCGGCGTTAGCGAGCGCTCTCGGGTTCTCCGCGCGGCCCGCCGCCGCTCAGCGCAGCCACTCCGCGAGGCCGAAGCCGAGGTAGTTGCCGACGACCTGCCCCAGCGAACCCACGAGGATGCCGGGCAGGACCAGGTCGGGCCGGCCCAGGCTGCGGGCGAGCGCCAGCGCCGAGGTCCCCCCGCCGACGCCCGCCTGGGAGGCCACGGCGGCCGCGAAGGGGTCCAGGCGCAGGAGCCGCGCGCCGAGGAACACGACCGTGCCGTGCACGAGGATCGTGACGCCCGCGAGGACGAAGAGATGTGTCCCCAGCTCGCCGATGCCGCGCAGCGCCCGGAGGTCGCAGAGCGCGCCGATGACGGCGAGGAAGAACAGCACGGCGGTCATCCCGAGCAGGTGCGCGCCGCCGAGACGCGCGATCGCCGGGACCTGCGCGAACGCGAGCGCCGCCGTGGTCATGAACAGCATCGCGGGCACGTGCACACCGCGCTCGGCGAACCAGGCGGCAACCAGTCCCGAGCCGTGCACGGTCGCGGCACCGAGCGCGAGCAAGATCGCGACCTCGGCGGGGCTCGTGCTGCGGACGTCGTGCGTCGCCGGATCGACGGCGGCCTCCGCGCTCGGGGTCGCGGCGCTCGCTCGCGACGCCCGGTGCTCCGAACCGGAGGGCTCCGAGCCGGCGCGCCCCGCCGGCCAGCGGTGCACGAGCAGGCGCGGCAGCACCACCGTCGCGGCCATCCAGATCGTCGTGTAGACGCTGTCGACGACGCTCGCGCCCGCGAAGAGCAGGCCGTCCTCGGCGACGCCGTACTCCAGCGCGATGGCGTTGAAGTTGGCGCTGCCGCCGACGTAGGTGCCGACGAACATCCCGCCCAGGGCGAACGTGGACTCGCCGAACGCGTCCTCGCCGCCCGCGACCCAGAGCCCCGTCGCGGCGCCGATCGTCGTGCCCAGGGCCCCGAGGAAGAACAGCACGATCATCGGCCCGCCGGCGCGGCGCAGGTTCGACAGGTTGACCTGCAGCAGCAGCCAGAAGATGCCGAGGGGCGCCACGTACGCGAAGATGCCGTCGTAGACGGGCGAGCCCTCGCCGACCGTCGGGATCGCGCCGAGGTTGGCGGCGACCGCCGTGAGGAGGATCACGAGCAGCGCGGAGCCGAGGTGCCGCGCCGCGGTGTGGCGCACGAGCCACTCGCTGGCCGCGACCAGGAGCCCCAGCGCGGCCGCGACGGCCAGCGGTCCGTGCAACTCAGTCGCCTCCGCCCGCGTCGTCGTCTCCCGCGTAGCCGAGGGCCTGCAGCATGTCCGTGTCCGGCGCCGCTTCGTCCGGATCGCGCGGGAGCGCGCGCCAGCGGGCGTCGCCGTCCGCCGTCTCGCGCTTCCACAGGCGCCAGCGGTGGAGCAGGCCCTCGTAGGCGCGCGCGCCCGCGGGGGTCTCGACGAGGTTCTCGAGCTCGCCCGGGTCGCGCTCGAGGTCGAAGAGCCGGGGGTCGGTCGGGACGCCGTCGACGAGCTCGAACACGGCCTTCTCGGAGCCCGCGCCGCGCACGCCGACGAGGTCGGCGGTGCGCGCGACGCGCAGGCGGTCCGCCGGCAGCGCACCGCGCTCGCCGCGCACCAGCGGCATCAGGTCCACGCCCTGCACCCCCGCGGGGATCTCCCGACCCAGCGCGGAGAGCAGCGTGGGCACGAGGTCGACGTGCTGGACCGGCGCGTCGACGACGCCGCGGTGGCGGCGGCCCGGGAAGCGCATGATCCAGGGGACGCGCAGCTCCTCCTCGAACATGCGCCCGTGCCCGAGGCGCCCGTGGGCGCCGAGCACCTCGCCGTGGTCGCTCGTGAACACGACGATCGTGTCGGCCAGCAGGCTGCGGCGGTCGAGCTCGGCGAGCAGGCGCCCGAAGGCGGCGTCGGCGCCGGCGATCTCGGCGTCGTAGAGGTCGGACACGTAGTCGCGCTCCGCTTCGCCGAAGCCGCCGGCCTCGAGCACCGGCCCCAGGTTGAAGTTGCACAGGGAGCGCGCGTCCAGCTCGCCGCCGTACCAGCCCGCCAGGGGCTCGCGCCAGCGCTCGTCGGGCCAGTACGGGCAGTGCGGGTCGAAGCCGTGCACGAACAGGAAGAAGGGGGCGTCCTCGCGCTCGTCGAGCCAGCGCAGCGCGCCCGGCAGGACCTCGGCCAGGTTGCGCGAGAAGGGCGGCCGCGGCGGCCCCTCCCAGCTCTTCACCGTCTCGAACCCGAGCACGTCGGCGAAGCGCTCCTGCAGCGGACCGTGCCCCGTGAACGCCGCGGTGTCCCAGCCGGCCTCGCCCAGCAGCGTCGCCAGCGTGTACGGCGGCCGCGGGAACGGCAGGTTGCGCCCGAGTCCGTGCCGCGCGACGTGCTGGCCGGTCAGGATGCTGAGGTGGCTCGGCGCGGTGA
>CAYGPA010000380.1:3279-5730 GCA_964351535.1 uncultured Planctomycetaceae bacterium | reverse complement strand
TGCTGCAGCACCGGCTGTGGCACGAGACGCGCGTGGCGCTGTTCCAGCAGTCGCTGGACGTGCGCTCGGAGACCAAGACCGCGCGCGGCGGTCGGCAGCGCGTCAGCTTCGGCGACCGCTGGGTGCAGTCCTCCGTGCTCGAGATCTACCGCGAGGACATCGCGCGCTTCCGCGCGCTGCTGGCGGTCGAGCCGGGCGAGTCGTCGCTGGCGATGATCGATCGCGGCGAGGTGCCGCCGCTGCGCTCGCTGTGCCTGCACAACGGCACCGTGTACCGCTGGAACCGGCCCTGCTACGGCATCAAGGACGGCAAGGCTCACCTGCGCATCGAGAACCGCGTGCTGCCCGCCGGACCCACGATCCTCGACGAGGTGGCCAACGCGGCCTTCTTCTTCGGCCTGATGTGCGCCGTCGGGGACGAGTATGGCGATATCACGAAGGTGATGGCCTTCGACGACGCCAAGTCCAACTTCACCGCGGCGGCGCGCTACGGGCTCGACGCGCGGCTGCGCTGGCTCCACCGCGAGACGCTCGGCGCGGACGAGTTGATCCTGAAGCACCTGCTGCCGCTCGCCCGCGCGGGCCTGGCGGCGCGCGACATCCCTTCGGCCGACGTCGACCGCTACCTCGGCGTGCTCGAGGAGCGCGTCGCCTCGCGCCGCACCGGGGCGCAGTGGGCCCTGGACTCCCTCGCGGCCATGAGCACCCACGGGACGATCGAGGAGCGCCAGCGCGCCCTGACCGAGGCCATGTGCGAACTCGAGGGCAGCGGGGAACCCGTCCACACCTGGCCGCTGGCCTCGCTGCGCGACGAGCGCGCCTCGCGCGACAGCTTCCGCACGGTGGGGCAGATGATGACCACCGACCTCTTCACGCTGCATCCGGAGGACGTCGTGGACCTCGCGGCGAGCCTCATGGACTGGGAGCACCTGCGCCACGTGCCCGTCGAGGACGACGGGGGGACGCTGGTCGGGCTGATCACCTCGCGGCGGCTTCTGCGCCGGCTCGCGCGGCGCCAGAAGGACGCACCGGGCCCGGTCCCCGTGCGCGAGATCATGAAGGCGGACCCGATCACGATCGGCCCCGAGGCCACCTGTCTCGAGGCCATCCACCTGATGCGCGAAAATCGCATCGGATGCTTGCCGGTGGTGCGCGGGGGGCGTCTGATCGGCATCGTCTCGGAATCCGACTTCGTCCGGCTCACGGCGCGCCTGCTGGAGAGCTGGCTGCAGCCGGAGGAGGGCCCCGGCGGGCCGTCCGACGCGACCGGAACCGTCCACGCGTCGAACGGCGGCTCCGGAGACCGCGCCTCATGAATCCCCAAGCACGACCCCAGCCCGCGGAGGACGCTCCCGTATGGGCGGATCGCGTCCTCGGGCGCTACGACGGCGAGCTCCCGGGGCCGGCCCTCATCACGATCGGCGGCATCCACGGCAACGAGCCGGCGGGCATCGTCGCCGCGCGGCGCGTCCTGGCGGATCTCGAGCGCCTGCGGCCGCCGATGCGCGGTCGCTACCAGGCCGTGGCCGGCAACCTCGCCGCGCTCGAGCGCGGCGAGCGCTACGTGGAGCGCGACCTGAACCGCATCTGGAGCGAGGACGAGCTGCGCGAGCTGCGCGCCTCCGACCCCGCCGACGACAGCTTCGAGCGCCGCGAGCTCCGCGGCCTCCTGGGCGCGATCGAGGAGGCCGCCCGCGGCGACTTCGAGCGCGTCATGCTGCTCGACCTGCACTCGACCTCGGGCGCGGGCCCCCCGTGGACCGTGATCGGCGACACGCTGCAGAACCGCGAGATCGCCTTCGCCTTCGGAGTCCCGGTGATCCTCGGGCTCGAGGAGAACGTCGAGGGCACGCTGCTGGGCTACGCCGGCGAGCGCGGCCACGTCGCGATCGGTCTCGAGGGCGGCAGCCACGACGACCCGCGCACCGCCCTGTGCCACGAGGCCGCGATCTGGGTCGCGCTGATCGCCGCCGGCATGATGGACGAGGAGCACGTCCCCGACCTCGCGCGGCACCGTCAGGTGCTGGCGGAGGCGACCGCGGGCCTGCCGCCGGTCGTCGAGGTGCGCTTCCGCTACGGCATCGCCGTCGGCGAGCACTTCCGCATGGAGGCGGGCTTCAGCAACTTCACGCCGGTGCGGCGCTCCCAGCTCCTGGCCTGGAGCTCGCCCGACGGCTCCGAGACCGAGGAGCCCGTGCACTCGCCGAACGACGGCATCCTGCTGCTGCCGCGCTACCAGGGACAGGGCTTCGACGGCTTCTTCCTGGGCAAGCGCGTGAGGCCCTTCTGGCTGCGCCTGTCCGCCAAGCTGCGGCGCCTCGGCGCGGAGCGCTTCCTCGCCTGGCTGCCCGGCGTGCACTCGCTGCGCAAGGACGGCCGCTCGCTCGCCGTCGACCGGCGCGTGGCGCGCTTCCTCGCGCTCGAGATCTTCCACCTGTTCGGCTACCGCCG
>CAYGPA010000380.1:0-3179 GCA_964351535.1 uncultured Planctomycetaceae bacterium | reverse complement strand
CGTGCTGCTCGGCCGACACGTCGGAGCGCCACACGCGGTAGTCCGAGCGGTACAGGAGGAGCCAGCTCCGCGCCGGCGCCGGCGCGGGCCCGGCGCGGTCGTCGCGGAAGGCCTGGTACCAGTCGTTGACCGGGTAGCGCAGCGCCAGGAGCCGGGCGTGGGGGCTCTTCTCCAGGACCGCCCGGTCCCAGGCTTCGGGCGGGACGGACTCGAGCTCGGCAGGGGTCAGCGGCTCGGACGCGGGCGCGTCGAAGCAGGCCTGGATGCCGTCCTCGAGCTGCGCGAGCTCCGCGGCGAACGCGCGCGTCTCGAGCTCGGCTGCGTCGCGCGCGGCGAGGAACCGTGCAAAGCGGCGGCCGAGGACGTTCAGGCTGTAGTGCGTCGAGGGATGCTCGCGCACGTACGCGCGGGCCAGGCGGTCGAAGCGGTCGCTGCCGACCAGCGCGCGCACGGCGGGGAAGTCCTCCTGCAGGATCTCCACGAAGCGCAGCGCGATCATGTCGGTGTAGATCGCGAGGCGCTGCTCGGACGAGAGCTGCGCCGAGGGCAGCACGACGTCGGCCACGTCCTGCGCGGCCGCGGAGTCGCCCGGCCGGCTGATCGCGTCCTGCATCCAGCGCTGCAGGCGCTCGAGGTCGGTCGCCGTGCTCACGTCGTCGCCTCGGCGCCGAGCGCGGCGCGGAAGCGCGCGGCCTTGCGGACCTCGGCGTGCACGACCTCGAAGGCCGGGATCTCCTGGTCCCACTCGAGCAGCGTCGAGCGGCCGCCCGTGCGGCGCAGGACCTCGGCGTAGAGCTCCCACACGGGCTCGATGACCTCGCCCATGTGGGTGTCGATGCAGTGCGTGCCGTGGTCGGTGTGCCCCGCGAGGTGGATCTGCACGACGCGGTCGTACGGGATCGCGTCGAGGTACGCGCGCGGGTCGAAGCCGTGGTTGCGGGACGACACGTAGACGTTGTTCACGTCGAGCAGCAGCGCGCAGTCGGCCTCCTCGGCCAGGCGAGCCAGGAACTCCTCCTCCGGCATCGTCGAGGCGTGGAACTCGAGGTACGTCGAGGGGTTCTCGAGGACCAGCGGCTCCTCCAGGAAGTCCTGCACGGCCCGCACGCGCTCGACGAGGTGGCGCAGCGTCGCCTCGTCGTAGGGCACCGGCAGCAGGTCGTGGTTGTTGCGGCCGGCGACACCCGTCCAGCACACGTGGTCACCGAGCCACCGCGCGCCGCAGCGCCGCCGCAGCTCGCGCAGCTCGCGCAGGTAGTCGAAGTCGATGGGGTCGGTGGTGCCGATCGACAGCGACACGCCGTGCATGACGATCGGGTAGCGCTCGGCGATCTCGTCCAGCACGCGCATGGGCCGCCCGCCGGTGTTCATGAAGTTCTCCGAGACGATCTCGAACCAGTCCACGTCCGGCTTCTCCGCCAGGATGTGCGGAAAGTGCGGCGTGCGCAGGCCCAGCCCGAGACCCAGATCGGGCAGGCCGAAGCGGTTCGGCAGCGGTGCGGAGTTCATCACGGTCGGGGGGACCGGGGAGCGCGCGCGCTCCCCGGTTCGGGCTAGTGCTTGATCGGAACGGCGCAGCCACCCTGGCCCTTGCAGGAGTTCTTGCCGCCGCAGCCGTTGTCGCCGGAGGCGCAGCCGCCCTGGCCGGCGCACTCGTTCATGCCCTTGCAGGCGTGGTGCGCCGCGGTCGCGCAGCCGCCCTGTCCCTTGCAGGAGTTCTTGCCGGCACAGCCGTTGTCGCCGGAGGCGCAGCCGCCCTGTCCGCCGCACTCGTTCAGGCCCTTGCAGGCGTGCTTGGCCTGGGCCATGGCCTCCTCGGCCGTGTCCCCGTCCTGCGAGGCGCAGCCCGCGGTGGTGCCGAGCACGAGGCCGCCGACGGCGATGGCGAGGATGTTGGCGGTCACGAGACCGGCGCGTTTGCGATTCGGTTGCTTCATTCAGAAGGCTCCTTCGAGGTTTCGGATGCAGGTTCGTCCGCCGCTCCCGACTTCGAGAGGCGGCTGCGGCCGGAACGGCCGAACGCCGCGAGTGTGACGCTCTGAGCCGGATTTGACACGTCTCCGACAAGGGCGAGCCGGACGCGGCTGTAAGGAATCTGTCCCCGCGGCGGGAACCGGACGCCGTTTCGACCCTGTTTCAGCCCTCGCGACGGGTGCAGACGGTGGTACTGGCCTGCGCGGAGGCCCACAGCACGATCTCGCCGACGTTGACGTTCGGAGGCCGCGTGACGGCCCAGCGGATGGCGTCGGCGACGTCCTCGGGCCGCAACGGGTCGACGCCGCGGTAGACGGCCGCGGCGCGCTCCTCGTCGCCGCGGAAGCGCACGCGGCTGAAGTCCGTCTCGACCATGCCCGGGTCGACGGTCGTGAAGCGCAGTCCCGAGCCGGCGTGGTCGAGGCGCAGGTTCTCGTAGAGGCCGCGCACCGCGAACTTCGTGGCGCAGTACACGTTCCCGCCGGGATAGGCCTGCCGTCCGGCGACGCTGCCGATCAGCACGACGTCGCCGCGGCCGCGCGCGAGCATGGCCGGCAGCGTCGCGCGCAGGACGTGCAGCACGCCCTTGACGTTCGTGTCCACGACGACGCTCCACTCCTCGGGCTCGCCGGTCGCCAGCGTGTCCATGCCGATCGACAGGCCGGCGTTCGGGACGACGATGTCGAAGGTCCGGTCCTCGAGTGCGGCGCGCACGTCGTCCGCGCTGCGCACGTCGAGGGGCAGGACCTCGGCGTCGGGAAGTTCCGCGCGCAGCGCGACCAGGCGCTGCGCGTCGCGGCCGGTGAGGACGAGCTGCGCGCCTTCCTTCGCGAGAGCGCGCGCCGTCGCGAGTCCGATGCCGGCCGTGGCGCCGGTCACGAGCGCGGTGCGCCCGCCGAGGGGAGGGGTCTCCATGGGCGCCACCTTAGCAGCCGGCGGAGGGCGCGCTCCAGGCATGTCGCGGGGCCGCGCGCGGACGGGCTTCGAGGGAGCGGCGGCGGCGCGACGCCGCGCGACCGCGGAGAATGCGGCGACATCCGGCGAGCGCGCGATTAGGGTGGCGGCCCGCTCGTCCTGCCCTCGACGCCCCGGAATACCACCATGCCGCACCTGCACGCGACTCTCGGCCGGCTGCTCGCCGTCCTGGCCCTCGGTACTCTCGCCGCCTGCGCGGGGCCCTCTTCGCACGGCGCCCCGTCTCCAGG
>CAYGPA010000379.1:0-5762 GCA_964351535.1 uncultured Planctomycetaceae bacterium | reverse complement strand
TGCGCGCGCTCGCCGACCAGGGCGACGAGGACCGTCGCGTGCTGGCGATGGACGCTCTGACCCGCATGTCGAGCGACGCCGTCCTGCCGCTCGTCGAGGCGCTGAACTCCGACGACGCCTTCCAGCGCCGGAACGTCGCGCTCGTGCTGGGCTCCATCGGCGACGCCCGCGCCCTGCCGGTTCTCAGCCACCTGGCGAACACCGACGGCGATCCGGGCGTGCAGGCCGCGGCCGGCGAGAGCCTCGCGCGCCTCGGCGGTGCCGTGGATGCCGCGGGTGCGTTCCTGCAGGCCGGCGACGACTACCACTTCCGCCGCGGCAACGTGATGGCGCCGCACATGGTCAGCGACGTCGTCTGGAGCTGGACCGACGGCGCGCTCGTCTCGACGCCGATTCCGGCCGCCCTGTACAACGACGAGCTCGCGCGCCGCGCCTACCAGCGCGCGCTGGGCGCCGACTCCAGCTCGACCGCGGCGAAGGCCGGACTGGCGCGGGCCAACGTCTCCGCGATGGCCGATCTCGACCGCCTCGAGGCCGCCGAGATGGACACGGGCGACTGGGCCGACGTCGTGCGCGGCCGCAAGCTCGAGGTGTACCTCAGCGGTGCCGACGCGCTGGACGCGGCGCTCGAGGCCTCCGTGCGCGAGAACGACCTGGTCGTCGGCGCCGCGCTCGCGCGCATGATCGGCGAGGTCGCCGTGCAGCCCACGCCTGGCCTCGCGGCCGCGGTCTCCTCCTCTCAGGGTGAGCTGCAGGCCGAGGCCGCCCTCGCCCACGCCCACCTGGCCCTCGCCTCGGGGCAGCCCGTGGCCGACGTGGCCATCTCGGTCCTGGCGCAGAACGCGGGCCGCGAGATCGTGCGCATCGCCGCGATCGTCGACGGCGACGGCGCGCGCGCCAGCCAGCTCGCCGCCGCTCTCGAAGGCGCGGGGATGTCCGTCCACCAGTGGGGGCGCGGGACCGACGCGCTGTCGCTGGCCCGCCGCGTGCCCGGCCTCGACATCGTCGTCGTGGCCGACAGCCTGCCGGACCTGACCACGTCGCAGGTGATCTCCGAGCTGCGCTCGCACCCCAAGTACGCCGACACGCCGATGGTCGTGCTGGCCTCCGACGCCGACGCCGCCGAGGAGATCTTCGGCGACTCCGCGAACGCGATCGTCTCCGGCGCCGACGAGCTCGACACGATCCTCGAGCTCGTCGCCGATCCCTCCGGAGACCGCGCGCGCGCCCAGGACCTCGCGGCCCGCTCGGCCGAGGCACTCGCCCGCGCGGCGAGCAGCTCGTCGATCGCCGGCGCCGAGGCGGTGCTGATCCGCAACGCCCTCGAGCGCGGAGACGACGTGGCCGTGCCCAGCATGGCCGCCCTCGGACTCGGCGGCGGCTCCGCGGCCGTGGACGCCCTCGCGCACGTCGCGCTCGACGGGGAACGCTCGGACGAGGCCCGCAGCGGCGCGGCCCACGCCCTGGCCGGCCTGTTCGGCCGCGGCCAGCGGCCCGCGGAAGACGCCCTGGCCGCGCTCGAGAGCCTGCTCGGCTCGGACGCCTCCATGGAGGTCCGCTCGGCGGTGGCCCACGCGCTCGGCGCTCTGGGCCGCGGCGGCGACCTGCTCGCCGGGATGTCGTCGACGCCGTCGGAATAGCGCCGAACCGCTTCCGACCTCCGGCCTCCCAGACTAGGGTAGGCCGCCGCGTCGGGCACGGACCGCGACGCTCAGCATGCCGCGAAGCCCGGCGGGCTTCGCGGGTCGGACAGAAGCCAGAGTAGCTCAACGGTAGAGCACTGCTTTCGTAAAGCAGGGGTTACGAGTTCAAATCTCGTCTCTGGCTCCACTCCACTCCCGATCGTCGTTCGGTCGAGGCAGCGGCGCGCGTGGGGCTCGCCGCGCGGCCTGCACACCGACCCGCGGCCCACGCTCCTGCCCTGACGAGGGCGAGGAGCCTTCCTCCCTCCCGGGGACGGGCCCGCTCGGGCAGAGTGTGCTCCTCCACGGAGATGGGCCTAGAATGCTCCAAGCTCGGGGGGGTAGGCGTCGTTTTCGCCTCGTGCGCGGAATCGCTCCGGTGCCTTGCCTCCCACTCGCCTGGGGACCTGGAAAGGGAGAACGACGATGATGAACCGCCTCGCGACCCTGTTGCTCGCGACCCTCGGCCTGGTGCTGCTGGCACCGACCGCCTCCGCCAGCGACCACGAGGACGAACGCCTCGGATTCCGGATCAAGATCCCGCGGGACTGGAAGCAGGCGCCCCTGCGCAAGGAAGAGCGCTGGATCGTCGCCAACTACGTCTCGGACAAGAAGGATTACTACACCGACGGCGACACGAACTACACGCGCACCCATACGCCGACCCTCCGCGTGGTGGCGTTCGTGCACGAGGTGATCAACCGCCCCGACTTCGAGGAAGAGGACGAGGACAACGACGAGAGCACCGTCCGGGTTCGGCTGCAGCGCGTCTATCAGGACTACAAGGAGTTCCTGCGCGAGACCGACTCCGACGGGCACTACTACGCCGAGGAGGAGACCGGGAAGGTCGGCGACATCGAGGTCGACCAGTACGTCATCCGCAAGGAGACCGCGACCGGCACGGGCAACCGGCTCGACATAACGTGGGTGTACCACCTGGACATCGCCGAGGTGGCGGTGGAGTTCGAGGTGCTCGAGGACTCCTACAAGAAGATGAAGTCCACGATCGAGAAGACGCTGAAGAACTTCAAGACGATCGAGCGGACGAAGGGGCTCGACATCGACCACATGTCCGGCGATGTCTACATCTCGCTGTCGGACCTGCGAAAGCTGAGTCCGGAGGACCGCGCGCTGCGCAGGCAGGAGCAGCAGCGTCTCGACTGGCAGCGCATCCAGGACACGTTGCCGGAGGGCTGGGAGTCGCTCGAGATCGACGGGATCCCGGTCGCGCACCACCCGGACATCGACGACAAGTTCTGCAAGGAGACCGTTGGTCGGATCCAGGCGGTGATGACCTGGATGGACAGCACCTTCGAGGACATCGGCAAGGGCGAGTACGTGCGCGGGCCGATCGTGCGGATCTGCCGCGACCGCGAGGAGGAGCTGGACTACCGCGACGGAAGCGAGGGCGCGTTCGTGACCGGCACGGAGCTCGTGACTCACAAGGACAAGCTGGGCTACGGGAACTGGACCGAGATCGTCAGCGTCGGAACGCGGACGATGCAGATCTGGTTCGTCGATCGCGACTTCGACGTCTACCAGGTCATCCCACCCTGGATGGCAGTCGGCATGGGACGCGCGTTCCAGAACGCCGACGTGCGCGGAAAGAAGCTCAAATTCACGACCAGCGACGGCGAGCGCTGGCTGAAGACCCAGTGTCGGGACAAGGAGCCCTACGGCATCCGCGAGCTCCTGACCATGACCGGCAAGGAGTGGAACGACCGCACGAGCAACGACGACCTGCGGACGATCTACCAATCCTCCGTGATGGGGCGTTTCCTGACGGATCGGAAGAACAAGGACGTCCTCGCGGACTACGTCACCAACCTTCGTGACGTCCTGGAGGAGATCCAGGCCGAGGAGAAGGAGAAGCGCGAGAACGAGGACGAGGACGAGGACGACAAGAAGCCCGCGAACGAAGAGGAGGAGGAGAAAATGTTCAAGGAGCGCCAGGAGCGCTTGCGCGCCATCGAGCGGCGCCTCCTGGAGTCCACCTTCGAGCGGACCTTCGGTGAGTGGAGCGACAAGGAATGGGGCAAGTTCGAGAAGGCCTACATGAAAGAAGTGGACTGATGCTCACCCGCTCGCGCCACGCGTTCTGGATCGCTCTGCTCGTGCTGTCGGGAGCCGCTCCCGCGCCCGCGGACATCCTGTGTCTGAAGGACGGCCGCGTCTTCGACGAGGTCACTCTGAGCCGCTCCGAAGGCGGAGTCACCGTTCAGTTCGAGAACGGCGACATCGAGGTGCCTTCGCGGCTGATCCAGGACTTCGTGATCGAGAACGACACGGGGTTCGTGGCCGAGACGGATGAGGACCGCGAGAACATCGCAAAGGGCAAGGTGCGCTTCGACGGCAAGTGGATGACCGTCCGCGAGCGCGACAAGCGGGTCGAGACCTTGATCGAGGAGCAGCGCGAGGCCCTCGAGGAGATCCGCGAGACGCGCGTCTGGCGCAACCGCTTGAAGGAGAGCTCGAAGAACTTCGACTTCGAGGTCACCGTTCCGCGCCACGTGTTCGAGAGCTATCGCGACCTGTGCGAGGAGTACTTCTCGGAGTTCGTGAAGACCTTCAAGATCAAGAAGCCCAAGGACCTCGGGAACCTCCAGGTCAAGTTCTACGTCGATCGCGAGGCGTTCATGCAGGTCTCGGGAGCCCCCAGGGGTGTCCTGGGCTTCTTTCGCTTCGTCGAGCCCTACGAGCTGAACATCTACTACGACCGCCTGGACCCGAAGGGGACCGAGGAAGTCATGTACCACGAGGTCGGTCACTACCTCGCGAAGCTGGTCGTGATCGACTTCAAGTACCCGCACTGGCCGGGCGAGTCGCTGTGCGAGTACTACGCCGCGAGCACCTGGGATCCCGTGAAGAAGAAGCTGGACTGGGGCGGACTGCACCCCGGCCGGATCACCAGCATCAAGCAGGACATCGAGAAGGACGAGTGGGTCGACCTGCGGGACATGATCCTCGGCTGCAACGACCGCAACTATCACGACCACGACTGGGGCTGGTCCTTCGTGCACTACTTGATGAGCCAGCCGAAGCACGCGAAGAACTTCAAGAAGTTCTACCTCGCGCTCGCCCGCGGAAGAGACGTGGATCGCACGGTCCAGACCTACGGTCGCATTCGCATGGAGACGGTCTCCGGCGGCGAGATGCTCGCGAGCTTCATGAAGTACATGAAGCTGAAGGACGACGACGACCTGAGGGAGCTCGAGGAGGACTGGTACACGCACGTTCGCGAGAACCTGCAGCTCAGTGACGCGCGCGGATTCGAGAACGCCGCCGTCCGGTCCCTGCGCCTGGGCCGCAAGCATCGCGCGAAGCGCCAGCTCGAGCAGGCGATCGAGCTGGGCTCCACGAAGTCCGTCACGTACCACCGCCTGGCCAGGGTCCTCGCCGACATGGACGAGGACGAGGCCGCGCGCGAGAAGTGGCGCCGGGCCATCGCCCTGGACCCGCTCGTCCCCGAGTACTACATCGCCCTGGGGTCCTCGCTGCTGGGCGAGAAGGACCCGGTGAAGTGGGAGGAGGGCAAGCGCCTGCTGTACCTCGCGCTCGACATCGAACCCGACAACTTCTACCTGGAGCGCAACCTGGAGAGCCTGCTGCAGCGCTCCAGGCGCCGGCAGCAGGACGAAGCCGCCGAGGGCGCCGATGACGACGGGGCAGAGGGTTCCGGCGAGTAGCCGAGTCGCGCCGTGAGGATCGTCGCAGCGTGGTCGTGCGCGTGGGCGCTCTCCTTCGGGGCGGCGCCCGCGCCGCATCCCGGGCCGCCGATCTGGGTCGACGTGGAGATCACGGAGGATCAGGTCCTCTTCGCGCTGAAGGGCGAGGCCGAGCCGATGCAGCGGATGCTCGGGCTCGCCGACGGGCTCGTCGGACCCCTCGACCCGGTTCACGAGGCGGCCGCGCGCGCCGCCGTCGAGCGGCTCTTCGAGACCGCCGGCGTGCTCGCGATCGACGGCGCGCCGGTCGAGCCGCGGTTCCGGCGCATCGAGTTCCCGATCGACGACGCCGAGACCGACGGTTGGTTGCGGGTCGAGGTCGACGTCGTCTACGCCTGGGCGGGAACCCCGCGGG
>CAYGPA010000378.1:0-5765 GCA_964351535.1 uncultured Planctomycetaceae bacterium | reverse complement strand
CGCCCTGAAGATCGCCCACGACATGCCGGCGGAGTACTGGGAGAAGCTGAAGTAGTCCCGGCTTGCCGCGGGGCTGGCGTTCGGCCACGATGCGGAGCGACTCCCGATTCGCGGGGGTCCCTTCCCTTCGGAGTCGCCATGTTCGCCCGCCCCGCACACGCTGTCCGTGACCCTTTCGCCACCCTCGTACGTTCGCCGCGCTCGGCGACGTCGTTGCTGCTGATGGCCGTTGCCTCGAGCGGCTTGCTCGCCGCCTGCGAGTCCGGGGGCTCCACCGTCTCGATGGGGTCGCGCGTCCTCGCGGACGGCGGCACCGCGGCCGGGGTGCCCGAGACGCGTCGCGGCGATCACGTCGACGACTACCACGGCACGGCCGTCGCGGATCCCTACCGCTGGCTCGAGGACCCCGACGCGCCCGAGAGCAGAGCCTGGATCGAGGCGCAGAACGCCGCGACGTTCGGCTACCTCGGCTCGTTGCCCGGCCGCGAGCGCCTGGAACGGCGCCTGACCGAGCTCTCCGACTACGAGCGCTTCTCCGCGCCCTTCCGCCGCGGCGAGCGCATGTTCTACCGCCGCAACGACGGCCTCCAGAACCAGTCCGTGCTGTACGTGCAGGACGGAAGCGCGGAGCCGCGCGTCCTGATCGACCCGAACGAGCTCTCGGAGGACGGCACCGTGGCCCTCGGCGGCGTGTCCGTCAGCGACGACGGCAGCCTGCTGGCCTATTCGACGTCGTCCGGCGGCTCCGACTGGCAACAGTGGCGCGTGCTCGACGTCGCCACCGGGACGCCGCACGAAGACGTCCTCGACTGGTGCAAGTTCACGTTCCCCGCCTGGGCGCCGGACCTCTCGGGCTTCTACTACTCGCGCTATCCGAAGCCGCGCTCCGGTGACGAGCTGGAAGCGGTCAACGAGAACCAGAAGCTCTACTTCCACGCGCTGGGCACCGATCCCGCGACGGACCGACTGGTCTACGAGCGCCCCGACGAGCCGCGGTGGGGCTTCTCGCCCGACGTGACCGACGACGGTCGCTACCTCGTGATCGGCGTCTGGTCCGGAACGGACTCGCGCAACCGCGTCTACTACCAGGACCTCGAGGGAGGAGCGGTCGTGCCGCTCTTCGACGAGTTCGACGCCTCGTACTCGTTCCTGGGCAACGTCGACGCGACCTTCTACTTTCAGACCGACAACGGGGCTCCGCGCGAGCGGATCGTCGCGGTCGACCTCGCGCGGCCGCAGCCCGAGCACTGGCGCGAAGTCGTTCCGGAGCACGGCGACAAGCTGCAGAGCGCGAGCCTCGTCCACCGCCAGCTCGTGTTGACCTACCTGCACGACGCCACGAGTCGAGTGCGGATCCACGACCTCGACGGGCGCCTCGACCGCGAGCTGCCGCTGCCGGGCCTCGGGACCGCCAGCGGCTTCTCGGGCCACATCGACGACGCCCAGACCTTCTTCACGTTCACCTCGTTCCTGCAGCCGCCGTCGATCTGGTCCTACGACTTCGAGACCGGCGAGCTGGCCTCGACCCAGCGCGCGCAGGTCGACTTCGACTTCGACCGCTACGAGGAGCGCCTGCTCTTCGCGCGCAGCGGCGACGGCACGGCCGTGCCGTGCTTCGTCGTGGCCCGCAAGGGACTCGAGCGCGACGGTAGCCATCCGACGGTGCTGTACGGCTACGGCGGCTTCAACGTGGCGCTGACGCCGCGCTTCTCGGTCTCGAACCTGGCCTGGCTCGAGATGGGCGGCGTGCACGTCCAGGCCGTGCTGCGCGGCGGCTCGGAGTACGGCGAGGCCTGGCACAAGGCCGGCATGCTCGGCGACAAGCAGAACGTCTTCGACGACTTCATCGCCGCCGCCGAGTTCCTCGTCGACCAGGGCTACACGTCGCCTGAGCGCCTCGCGATTCGCGGCGGCAGCAACGGCGGACTCCTGGTCGGCGCCGTGCTGAACCAACGCCCGGATCTATTCGGTGCCGCGCAGCCCGCCGTCGGCGTGATGGACATGCTGCGCTACCACAACTTCACGATCGGCTGGGCCTGGGTGCCCGAGTACGGCTCCGCCGACGATCCCGAGCAGTTCCCCTGGCTCCACGCCTACTCGCCGCTGCACAACGTGCGCGAGGGAGCGCACTACCCGCCGGTGCTGATCACGACCGGCGACCACGACGACCGCGTCGTCCCGGCGCACTCGTTCAAGTACGCCGCCGCGCTGCAGCGCGCGCAGGCCGGCCCCGACCCGATCCTGATCCGCATCGAGACGCGCGCGGGCCACGGCGCCGGCAAGCCCACCGCGATGCAGATCGAGGAGCAGGCCGACGTGCTGTCCTTCTTCGCCCACGCCCTGACCGACGTCGAGTGACGCTCGCGCCGCGGCCCGGCGTATGCCGGCCGCGCCGCGAGCGCCGCCGAGGCGGCTCGTGAAGAGGTCGGTCAGGGGCCTATCGCGAACCGCACACCGTTGCTGAGTCCGTCGCCGAACCCGGCCGGGTCGTGAGGATCGCGCTGGCGCCACTGCGCGTGAACCACCTCGCCGGCGGTCAGGCGCGGGTCGGCGCCGGTCTGGATCGCGGACTGGAATTCCTTGGTGAGGACTCCGCCGCATGTCGCGCCGGGTACGGCGGTGGCGGACTTGGCCGGAAAACGTACCAGCGGCGCCTTCACGCACAGCGTCCCACCGTGGAACGGCAGGTCGGATCCACCGAAGCCGTACATCAGGATGCCGACCTCCTGGGGCAGGACGTCGTGGGCGGAGATGCGCATCGGGCCGTCTCCGGACTCGCTGGCCGCGCCGTGGGTGCTCAGGAACGGCACGCAGCCCAGCGAGTTCGTCTTTCCCGAGCACGTGAACGTCGCGGCGAGCTCGTCGCGAAAGGAGTCCAGGTGTCCGCGCGCGCCGGCGCGGGGCGCGGCCACGTGGAAGAAATCGGCCTCCGCCGCCACCGCCCACCCGGCCTCGTCTCCGACGGCACCATCGTGGGCGACGAGTCGGCAGCGCGACCGCCATCCCCCCGCGCCGTCGGGCTGGAAGACGTAGGCGGCCCCGGACCCGACGATTCCGGAAGGGGCGTCGGCGCGCCGCGCGCCGACGACGACGCGCTCGCCCGCGAAGGCGACCGACCAGCCGAAGAGGTCGTTGGGCGTACCGTCGTAGGTCGTCAGGTGCGCGGAGGGTTCCCAGCCTCCGGCGCGTCGGCGGTACACGTAGGCGGCCCCCGAGTCGTTGCCGAAGGGCTCCTCGCCGGGCGCGCCGACGACCAGGAAGCCGTTCTCGAGGGCCAGGGAGATGCCGTACAGGTCGACGGCGCCCGTGGCGGCTTGCAGCTTCGACGTTTGTGTCCACGTCGAGCCCGGGCGCTCGAACGTGTACACGGCTCCGATGCCTGGAATGCAGGCGCGGAAGTCCGCACCGACGACCGCCAGGCCGCCCTCGAGCGCGACGGCCGAACCGAAGTGCTGTTCCGCGATCGCGTCCTCGGGCTGCAGGCGCGCTTCCTCGCTCCACGTGCCCCCGACGTCGCGGAACACGTACGCCGCGCCCGAGAAGAAGCCGACGAGGTCCTCGTCGGCGGCCCCGACCAGGATCGTGTCCCCCTCGACCGCGACGGCGACCCCGAAGCTCGCGTCGCTGATGGAGCTCGCGGCGGTCAGGCGCTGCTGGAACGACCACGTCGATCCGCTCCGCACGAAGACGAAGGCTGCGCCCTCCGAGCTGCCCGCCCGGTCGGTGCGGTCGCCGACGACCGCCACGTCACCGTCGAGCGCCAGGGCCGATCCGAAGGAGTAGCTGCCCGACCCGGCCGGCGGCGCGAGGACGGCTTGCTCCGTCCAGGTCGGGCCACCGCCCACCAACACCACCACGCGACCGGTCGCGCTGCTGCTCTGGGCCATGGAGCCGCAGAGCAGGGTGTCTCCGTCGAGGGCGAGGGCTTGACCCGTTCCGCCAGGCAGGGACGCGTCGAACGCGATGCGCGCCTGCTCGGTCAGCTCTTGGGCGCTGGCTGGAGAGCTCAGGTAGATCAGGGCCGCGGCGAGGGCGGCGCGATTCGATGTGTTCATGGTTCATCCTCCACCGCGAGCCTAGGAGCCCCCGCCGATTCGCGCGGTACGCCGAGGTTCGACCGGCCGCACGGCAGATTGCGCACGCGGGCAGGCGATTGTCGGGGACCGGGGAGGAGGCCTGGACCGCGCGAGCCGTCCCGGTTTGCGCCAACCTCCGATCGGCGTCAGGGTCTACCAGTACACGGTGCCGCCGGGTCAGGAGGGCACGGACCCGGCGAGCCAGCCGCAGCCGGTCGGCGCGCCGTAGTTCTTCGAGGCGGACGAGACCCTGGGCGAGACCGTTTGCATGCGCGTCGGCCCGATCGCCGACCAGAGGAAGGTCACCTACCTGCAGGAGTAGCAGGCGCCCTCGTGGGCCCGGCCCGCTACCAGCGCCGAGGCTCGGTCGCGGTGTCGTAGACCGCGCGGCCCTCGATCAGCACGAGGTGCACGACCGAGCGCGGGTCGGCGGGGTCGCCCGTGATGGCGACCAGGTCGGCGTCCTTGCCGACCTCGAGGCTGCCCATGCGATCCGCGAGGCCCGCGGCGCGCGCGGGCACGATCGTCAGGCCGGCCACGCCGTCCATGTTGCGGTCCTCGAGGCCGTAGCGCAGCGCCATGCCGGCCTGCAGCGGCAGCTCTTCCTGCGGCGGCGTGATGAACGTGCCGCCGTCGACGCAGTCGGTGTTGAAGCCGATCTGCGTGTGGCCGCGGGCCTGGTACTCGGCGGCGATGCCGAGGACCGCGCCGTCGGTGTCGATGAAGTAGGGGTAGGTCCGCGCGACGGCGCGCGGGCCGAGGATCGCGCCGATTCCGGCGGCCTCGGCCACGGGCGCGGCGCGGAAGCCGTCGAAGCTGCCGTGGTCGATGTAGGCGTCGAGGCCGAGCTCCATCCCGACCATGGTGCAGGTCATCAGCACGACCTGGTAGATCTGCGTGTGCACGGAGACCTGCGTGCGCTTGGCGAAGAGCTCGCGGAACACCTCCCACTGCGGGTCGCGCTCCGGTCGCGGCCCCTCGCCACGCTCGAAGGCCTCCCAGGCGCGCGCGTACTTGCGTCCGCGCAGGAACGTGTTGCGCGTGTTCCAGTTCATGAACGCGCGTCCGACGCCCAGTGCGTGACGCTCGGGGTTGCCGGCCTGCGCGAGCTTCAGGGAGCCCGGGTTGCGGATCTCCATGTCCTCGTAGCGGTCGCGGCCGATCTTCAACAGCACGCCCTGCCCGCCCATGTTCGTCCCCGATCCGGGGATGAAGAGCGCCGTCGTCACGCCCCCGGCCACGCCGCGGCGCAGCAGCCCGTTGTCCGGGACCACCGCACTCGAGGCGCGCAGCCCCGGGTTCGTGAGGTGGACCATGTCGTTGATGTCGTTGGGCCCGAACACGCCGGTGCCGTTGGCGATGTGGTTGTGCAACTCGACGATGCCGGGCATGAGCCACACGGGGCCGAGGTCGCGCTCGACCGCACCGGCGGGAACCTCGACCTCTCCGCGCGCACCGACCGCGGCGATGCGTCCGTCCTGCACGACCAGCGTGCCGTGGTCGATCACGCGCGCGCCCTCCTCGGCGACCATCAAGAGCTTGGCCGCGTGCAGCACGAGCCCCGGCCCGCCGGGGGCCCCGGGGTCGGGCTCGGGGGTCGAGGCGTGGGCGACGGCCGGCGGGGCCGCGAGGGCCAGGAGCGCGAGCAGGCAGAGTCGGAGGGAGCGGTTCATGGAGATCCTGGGGGCT
>CAYGPA010000377.1:5489-5795 GCA_964351535.1 uncultured Planctomycetaceae bacterium | reverse complement strand
AAAGCTTGTTACCCGTCCTCAGGCCTATCTATAGTGCCCGGCCGCCCTCCACGCGGAGCCTCTCCAAGGGGCCGCGGAACACCATCCTGCTCCTCGGTCCGTTCGGGTCCCACGATCTCTCGACGCACGCCGCCGGCAACCCCACCCAGGGGTTCGGTCCGGGCGTGCACGAGGCCCCGTGGAACCCCGGAGCGGATCTCGCGGGGGAAGGCCTTCGAGATCGCACCCCTCGCGCCCCTCGTACCCGGGCTCCCTCGCCAGACCGTTGCCCACTCGATCGATGACTCAAGGTGTTCGCATGAAGAA
>CAYGPA010000377.1:0-5479 GCA_964351535.1 uncultured Planctomycetaceae bacterium | reverse complement strand
CCGGATCGCCCTGCTCGGCGGCATCGCCGCCCTCCTCGCCTCCTGCGGCGGCAGCAGCGGCGGCGGCACGACGTCGGGCGTGATGTTCGTCGAGTCCTGCAACCTGGGCTGCAACAGCGGTTCGGGCGGTGCTCAGGTCTCCTGCGCGTTCGCCAACACGCCGCAGAACGCCGAGATCGGGCTGCGCTTCTCGCGGCCGATCGACTTCGGCTCGGTGAGCGCCCTGTCGTTCGCGGTGACGGACACCGTGACCGGCCTCTCGGCACCGGGCAACTTCCTCATCGATCCGCTCGACGCCAACCGGCTCGTGTTCCGGCCGCTGCTCGACTTCAATGCGCAGGGGAACCCGGTCTTCGGCCTGATGAACGGCTCCACGTACCTCGTGGTGGTCAAGGGCACGGCGCAGGGCGACACGGGAGCGATCATCCGCAGCACCGGCGGGGCGCTGAACCAGAGCCGCGTCGTGTGCCAGATCACCGCGGACCAGGGCATCGTCGACACCGTGCCGGGCCCGCCCAACGCGTTGATCTTCGTCCAGGACGCGACCGGCGCCACGGTGCCCGCGTCGGGCGCCACGAACATCTCGGTCTCCACGCAGATCACGATGCTGTTCGACGACATCATGAACGTCGGCACGCTGGTGACGCCGGCCAGCGGCCTGGCGCCGTTCATCAAGGTGTTCGTCGACAGCGACGGCAACCTGGCCGACCCCAGCGACCAGGTCGAGCTCGCCGGCACGTACACGTTCAACGTGGATCAGTTCGCACTGCGCACGACGCTCGTGTTCACGCCGGCCGGTGGACTGCCCAGCGCCGGGCCGAACCTGATCAGCCCGCGCCAGATCATCGTGCGCCTGCCCGTGCAGATCACCGACCTCGCGTCGAACCAGCTCGCCAACGCCGGCGACGTCGTGTTCACGCCCGAGGTGATTCCCTTCAACCCGATCACGATCACCGAGGGCTTCGCCGACCAGAGCCTGGCCGACCTGGAGCGCACGGGCTCGGACTGGGCCGAGTCGACGCCCGGGCGCCTCAAGCCCGGCGTGGGCGGCGGCTCCGGTCGCCTGGGTGACCTGTTCGTGAGGGACGGCCAGACCGTCGTCCTCGACAGCTCCCCGACCGCGGCGACCGGGACGATCGCCATGACGTTCGGATCGGGCAACGTCCCGACCCCGGGCGACCAGATCATCCTCAACGGCGTCACGCTGACCGTGCAGACGACCTCGGACGCGACCCAGAACGTCGTCGGCAACCGGCCCTTCGGCTCGTACTTCTGCGACAACCTGATCGAGTTGATCAACCAGGTCATCGCGATGAACCCGGGATCGCCGCTCGACGCCGCGACCTACTCGTACGCGACCAACCCGAACGACCCGGCCACCGTGAACTTCCGGATCACGAACAAGACGCTCGGCACGGCCGGGAACTCGGGTGGCGCGAACCCGTACTCGTTCGACGTGATCCCCGGCGGCGCCTCGAGCGTGACCTACAACCTGATCGGCGAGCCCGATCCGGGCGGCAGCGGCTCGACCTTCGTCACCGGCGGCACCGACGGTCCCGTGTTCCCCGGCGTGGACACGATCACCAACTTCGACTTCCAGGCGAACCCCGGAGTGGTGCCCCCCGACATCCTGGTGACCAACGGCCTGTTCGAGTTCAACCGCGTGTCGGTCTCGTCCGCCGGCAGCCTGATCCTGCGCGGGAACAACCCGGTGCGGATCTTCTCGCGCGGCAACATGGTCGTCTCCGGACTGGTCAACGCCGCCGGAACCGCTCCCCAGGACCACCTGTCCGCACAGCCCGAAGGCCAGTTCGGTTCGCTCGGCGGGCCCGGCGCCGGCAGGGGTGGAGACGGCGCGGACCGCATCGACAACCCCGGCACGCCTCCGTCCGGCCTGCAGTTCATCCCGACCTCGGGCATCGGGGGCGCGTTCAACAAGGGCATCTCCAACCCGACGTTCGGCGTGAACCCGCCTCCCGGACAGGGCGTCGGCCAGCTCGGGGTCCTGGGCGGCGGTTTCCGCGGCCAGCTGTGGCCGCGCTCGCTTCCGCCGGTCATCGACTCGTTCCCGACCACCACGCCTCCGGGTCTCGAGACGACCGCGGGCATGGAAGAGCAGGGCGTAGCCCTGTCGCCGTGCGTCTCCGGACAGGTCGGCGCCGCTGGCGGCGGTGCCTCCTACGCGACGCTCGGCACGGTGGGCGTGGCCCAGGCCGAGTTCCCGGCGGCCGACCTCCCGGGCGGCAACTCGAACACTCCGCCCGACACCCCGGCGGGGGATCCGACGGCGCTGAACATCGAGCCGCCGACCGCGCCCCCGAACGTGCGCCTGCTGCGGCCGCGTCTGGGTCACCTGCGCGGCGGAGCCGGCGGCGGCGGCGGCGGGATGAACCTCAACCTGACGCAGACGAACGGAGACCAGTTCGGGGATCTCACCAACTGCGTCGAACCCGGCCCCGGCAGTCCCGACAACATCACGAGCTACTACAGCCACAGCGGTGCGGCCGGCGGCGGCGGCGGCGGCGGCGTGCAGCTCAACGTCGGTCGTGACCTCTCCGTGTCGGGTGTGGTGAGCTGCGCGGGCGGGAACGGCGGCTCGGCCTACCGGTCCTCCGATCCGGCCTTCTACAACGCTCGCTCGGCCGCGCCCGGCGGCGCGGGGTCCGGCGGATCGCTCCTCGTCCAGGCCCAGACCCTCACGCTGCCTCCGGCGGCGGCGCGGCTCTCGGTCGCGGGCGGTCAGGGTGGACTCGGCAAGCTCGAGCTGCCCTCGACCGGCGGTGTCTTCAACTCGACCGGGGGTGCCGGCGGAACGGGCCTCGTGCGCGTCGAGACGCTGCAGGGCCTGATGAACTCCGACATCGCCTCGATGATCGCTCCCAACAACACCGCCGACGACATGGAGTTCCTGTCCGTCGGTGCGTGGCAGCCGACCGGCAACGCCGCCGACGGTCCGCAGACGATCACCAGCGCGACCTCGTGCTGGGTGCGTCCGGCGGGCAGCTTCTTCAACCTCGACTTCGAGTCGGACGCAGGCGGCGTGTTCGCCTGGGACTTGACCCTCAACGTCGACTTCGGCGGAGGGGCGCCGGTCTCGGTCTCCTACCGCGACCCCGCGGATCCCAACAACCCGTTCGCGACGTCGATCCAGCAGGCCTGGGGAGACCTGGTCGCGAGCGATCTCATGGGCGGCCAGACGGCCGCGCCGATCGCGGTGCGCTTCCAGGGCGCGAAGACGACGGCGACGCTGACCAACCCCTGCATCAACGATCCGTTCGCCGTCGGCGCGCCGTTCTCCGGGGGGTCCGTGACGCCGTGGGTGCGCCACCCGGAAGAGCTGAACGCGTTCTCGCCGAAGCCGGACGCCATTCGCTTCTGCGTGATCTTCGATCGCTCCTCGCCCAACTTCCCCAACGCGCTCGAGGTCGAGTCGGTTCGCATCCAAGCCGACCCCGAGTGAGCTCCGCGTCCGCCCGGCCGCGTCCCGGGTCCGCGCGACGAGAACCGCCCTCGAGCCCCACGCACGTCGTCGCGGCACGCTACCTGCTGCCGCGGCCGGGCGAGTGGGTCGAGGGCGGTGGTCTTTCCATCGTCGGAGGTCGCGTCGAGCGCGTGCTGCGCTCGCGGGCGGCCGTGCGGCGCGCCGAGCGGGCCGCGGGGCGACCCGCCGCGGACCTCGGCTCCGGGGTGCTGGTCCCGGGCCTCGTGAACGCGCACGCCCACCTCGAGCTCTCGGGGCTTCCCGCCGAGCTGCCGTCCGAGCCCTTCCTGGCCTGGGTCGGGGAGCTGATGGCGCAGCGCGGCCGGCGCGGCGCCGCACGCCTCCGCCGCGATGCGGAGCGCGGCGCGGCGCGTCTGCTCGCTAGCGGCACCACGACGGTCGGGGACATCGACTCGACCGGCGCCGGCGCCGCCGCGGCGGGAGGCGGTCCGCTGCGCGTGCGGCTCTATCGGGAGCTCCTCGACGCCTGGCGCCCGGAGCGGACCGCGGAGACCCTGGCCGGGGTGGCGCGCGCCCTCGCGCCCCGCCAGCGGCGCCTCGAGGGCCTCTCGCCGCACGGCTGCCACACCGCGAGCCTCGCGCTGCTCGCGGCCACGACCTCCCTGTCGCGGCGGCGTCGCGCGCCGGTGACGATCCACTGGTCGGAGACGGCCGACGAGGTCCGGTGGACGCGCCTCGGGACCGGCCCGTGGAGCGAGCTCCTGGGCCCGTCGCCGCGGCGGCGCGGCCTGGACCTGCTCGAGGAGGCGGGCCTGCTCGGCCCCGGGACGGCCCTCGTGCACGGCAACCACCCGGCGCGCGGGGAACCCGCGCGGCTGGCCTCGAGCGGGGCGGTCCTCGTTCACTGCCCCGGGACGCACGCCTTCTTCGAGCGCGGCCCCTTCCCCTGGAGGACCTACCTGCGCGCCGGCGTCACGCTGGCGCTCGGGACCGACTCGCTGGCGAGCAACCGGGACCTCGACATGCGGCGCGAGATGGCCCTGGCGCGCCGCTCGGCGCCCTGGCTGGAGCCTCGGGCGGTGCTGGAGATGGCGACGTCGAACGCCGCCCGGGCCGTGGGCCTGGCGCGCGAGGTCGGCACGCTGGCGCCCGGGGCGCGGGCCGACTGGGCTCTGCACGACCCCGGCGACTCCTTCAGCGGCGCGCACACGGCCTTCCTCGAGCGCCTCACGGCGGGTGCGACGGCCGTCCAGGCGGTCGCGGTGGGGGGAAGGCGCGTCCGGAGCGGGCTTTCGATTGCGGAAACCCGCGCGCCGATGGTCTAGCCTGGAGAGGCATGCCGCTCGCCGGCCGATCTCGGCGGGAGGCGTCGATCCGGTGCGTGGCCTCTCCCCCCAGACCCTTCCGCGCCCACCCCCCTCCGGATCTCCGGCCCATGTCAGCATCCACCCCCGACGAGACCCCCCAGCAGCGGGCCCTCGCGCTCTTGCGTGAGGGGCAGCGCTTTCTGCTGACGGGGCACGTTCGTCCCGACGGCGACTGCGTCGGCGCCCAGGCCGCGCTGTGTCGCCTGCTGGAGGCCATGGGCAAGGACGTGTGGATCGTGAACCCCGATCCGCTGCAGCCGCAGTTCGACTACCTCGAGCGCGACGTGCGCTACCGGGCCTGGACCGGAGGCGAGCTGCCCGCCCACGACGTCGCCGTGCTGCTCGACTGCAGCGAGCTCTCCCGCTGCGGTGACCTCGCCGAGCCGATCGCCCAGGCCGCCTCGAAGAAGCTCGTGATCGACCACCACGTCCACCACGGCGCCGACTGGTGGGACGAGGCCTACGTCGACTGCGCGGCCTCGGCCACCGGCTTGCTCGTGCTGCGGATCGCGCGCGAGCTCGGCGTCGAGCTGGACGTCGTCGCGGCGCGCGGCGTGATGACCTCGATCGTCACGGACACGGGCTGGTTCAAATACTCGAACACCGACTCCGAAACCCTTCAGGCGGCCGCCGAGCTCGCCGGCAAGGGTGTCGAGATGCACGAGCTCTA
>CAYGPA010000376.1:0-5796 GCA_964351535.1 uncultured Planctomycetaceae bacterium | reverse complement strand
AGCGCGGCGGGTAGTGCTCCGGCGAGGATCAGGCGCGTGTCGTTCAGGTAGAGCCCCGTGAGGATCGGTTCGCCGAGGCCGCCGGCGCCGATGAAGGCGGCGAGCGTGGCGAAGCCGATCGACAGGACGGTGGCGATGCGGATGCCGGCGAGGATCGTGCGCGTCGCGAGCGGGAGCTGGACGCGCAGCAGGACCTGCGCGGGCGTCAGTCCGATGCCGCGCGCGGCGTCGATCAGGTCGGGGTCGACGCTGCGCAGTCCCGTGAACGTGTTGCGCAGGATCGGCAGGATCGCGTAGAGCGTCAGCGCGGCGACGGCGGAGCGCGTGGTCAGCCCGAATCCCGGCACGGCGATCAGGAACGCGAGCAGCGCGAGGCTCGGGATCGTCTGCACCGCGCCGGCGGTTCCCAGGGACAGCCGCTCGGCGAGGCGGTTGCGCGTGATCGCGATTCCGAGCGGCACGGCGAGGAGTGTGGCCAGCAGCACGGCGAGGCCCGTCAGCCTCACGTGTTCGCCCAGGAGCCGCAGCGTCTCGCGCCAGCGGCCGGCAAAGAACTGGAAGAAGCCTTTCTGGTTGCGCGCGCCCCGGCGGTCGGCGTCGGTCGCGCCGCGCTCCAGCAGGCCCCGCTCCGCCAGGAACTCGACCGCCACCTCGCGAAAGCCCGCGCCCTCGTCCTCGACGCGGTGGTTCAGCCGGGTCATCTGCTCCTCGGTGATCCCGAAGGCGAGGCTCTCGAGCACGGCGCGCGCGCCCGGTCGCTCGCGCAGCAGCTCGCCGCGCGCGACCGGCGCCGCGTGGTAGGGCGGGAAGAACGCGCGGTCGTCCTTCAGGACGCGCAGGTCGTAGCGCAGGAGCTTGGCGTCGGTCGAGTAGCCGTCGACGAGGTCCACCGCGCCGGCGCCGACCGCCTCGTAGGCCAGCGCGTGCTCCATGCCCTTCACGTCGGCGAGCTCGAGTCCGTAGAACGACCGCAGCCCCGCCCAGCCGTCGCCGCGGTTCAGGAACTCGACGCTGAAGCCCGCGCGCACGCGCTCCCCGTGGCGGACGAGGTCGGAGAGCGAGTGCACGTCGAGCTCCGCGGCGAGCGGCTCGCGCAGCGCCATGGCGTACGTGTTCTCGAAGCCGAAGGGCCGCAGCCACTCGAGGTCGAAGCGCTCGCGGTACTGCGCCTGCACGTGCAGGAACGCGCGCAGCGGGTCGGTGATCTTCTCCGTTTCCTTCAGCACGGTCGCCCAGCCGGTTCCCGTGTACTCGGGATACACGTCGATCTCGCCGCCGACGAGCGCCTCGAAGCACACCATCGTGCCGCCGAGGCCGCGCTTGTGCTCGACCTCGAGGCCCAGCCGCTCCTCGAGCAGGACGGTCAGCATCTCGCCGAGCAGGCCCGACTCCGTGAAGCTCTTGCTTCCGACCACGACGTCCTGGCCCACGGCCGTTCCGGCGAGCACGAGGGTCGCGAGCAGTCGCGGCAGCGTGCGGCTCAGGCGCTTCGCGCAGGACTCAGCCATGGGAGCGCGCCTCCACGTGGCGCTGCAGGAACCCGCGCACGACGTCGTTGGCCGGCTGGTCGCGCAGCTCCTCGTACGTTCCGAGTTGCTGCAGGCGTCCGTCCGCCAGGAACGCGATGCGGTCGCCGAGCAGGAAGGCCTCGTCGAGGTCGTGGCTGACGAAGAGGATCGTCTTCTCGACGCGCTCGCTGAGCTCGAGGAACTCGCGCTGCAGGCTCTCGCGCGTCAGCGGGTCGAGCGCCCCGAAGGGCTCGTCCATCAACAGGATCGGCGGATCGAGCGCGAGGGCGCGCGCGACGCCGACGCGCTGGCGCTGGCCGCCGGAGAGCTCGCCCGGGAAGCGCTGCGCGTACTCCGCCGCGGGCAGGTGGACGAGCTCCAGCAGCTCGGACACGCGCCGCGCCGTGCGCTCGGCCGTCCAGCCCTCGAGCCGGTTCAGCAAGCCGACGTTCTGCGCGACCGTCATGTGGGGGAAGAGCCCGCCGCGCTGGATCACGTAGCCCATGCCGCGCCGCAGCGCCACGACCTCGGCCTGAGCCACGTCGCGGCCGTCCACGAGCACGCGTCCGGCGCTGGGGTCGATCAGGCGGTTGACCAGACGCAGCGTGGTCGTCTTCCCGCACCCGCTGGGGCCGATCAGGCACAGCGTCTCCCCACGCCGAACCTCGAGGTCCAGCGCGTGCAGGGCCACGGCAGGTTCGTTCCCGTCGCGCCGAAAGGTCCGGGTGACGCCTTCGAGCCGGATCACGCGCGCCAGTAGAGCCCATCCGGGGACGCGAGACGAGCGTTCTCGAGTCCAGCCGCGCGAGCGCGGGCTCGATTCCGGCGGAGTTTCGACTCGCGGCCCCCGGAAGCCCGCAGGCCGCGCCTCGCTCGTCTTCGCCTACGGCGCGTCCGGCTGGTCGATCGCCGGTTGCGCGCCCAGAGCAGCGCGCAGCGCCCACTCCTGCCGGATCACGTGGCCGCTGCCGACGACGGCGAAGACGCGCTCGCCGCGTTCGACGAGCTCGATCAGCACGCGCGCCATGTGTTCGCCGCGCACGAGTCGCGAGGCGTGGTCGATCTCGGACAGGCGGGGCGGGAAGCTCGTCCGGGAGAGCAGCGGGCCCGCCTGCGCGTACTCGGCGCGCCAGAACTCCTGGGCCGCCGCCGGGTCGGCGAAGGCGGTGCGCAGGCCGTCGACGTCGGTGCGTTTCGCGAGCAGGTCCCGGAAGAGCGCCTCGTTCTCCTCGCCCTGCGCCTCGCTCATGTAGACGCGCAGCGTGAAGTAGAGCGCGACGTCCCGGGCGGAGAATTGCCGGAGCAGCAGGGCGACCTCGGAGGCGTAGTCCGGCTCCAGCGAGTACAGCGGCACGCCGTCGCGCCGCGCGAGCGCGTGCACGAGGGCCGGCTCGGGGAGGCCGGCGATCCACTCGAAGGGCGGGCCGAGGAAGTAGCCGCGCCGGCGGCCTTCGCACAGCGCCGCGGTCGGTTCGAACGCGTCCCAGCGCGCGCGGAGGTCAGCGATCTGCGGGTCGGCGGGGTCCTGGGAATGGCGCGCGCCGTAGTACGCGAGCTCTCCCTCGCCGCGCGCGATCTCCAGCACGTACGGGTTGCCGACGCGCGCGAGGGCGACGTCGTGTTCCTCGGGCGAGCGCAGGCGGTGCGGCAGCGGTGTCGCGACGCGCACGGGGTCGAGGCGATAGGTCGCGGCGCCGGGCGAGTGGGCCCGCCACGCCCAGCCGGCTCCCGCGACCGTCAGGACCGCGATTCCGAGGCCGCATCGCTGCCAGATCGTGCGCATGGTCGAGCGCTTGCGAACCGCGGGCGCGACCCTTCGGCGAAATCCCCCCGATTTCGTCGAGCTGGCTAGGATGACTCGATGACAAAGCGCAGCCCCCTCCACGTCTGGCAGCGACTGCTGGCCACCGTCCTCTCCTCCACGGCCCTGGCCGGCGCCGCCGGCGCCCAGTGGTCCACGGACCCGGCGCAGAACCTGGCGCTCGCCGATCGTCCGGCGGACCAGGTGATCCCGCTGGTCGCCGGGACCTCCGACGGCGGGATGTACGTCGCCTGGTTCGACAACTCCGGCGGCAGCTTCGCGGTGTACCTGCAGCGGCTGGACCGCGACGGCGTCGAGCAGTTCCCGCACGACGGGCTCCTGATCAGCAACCAGCCCCAGGACACGGCGCTGTTCGGCTGGGACCTGACGACCGACTCGAGCGACCACGCGGTGATCGTGTTCTCCGACACGCGCAACGGCGCCGGGCTCGACGTCTTCGCCTATCGGATCGCGCCGGACGGGACGTTCGTCTGGGGGCCGAACGGCATCGAGCTCTCGAACAACCCCGACTTCGAGCCGGCGCCGCGCGTCGCGGAGAACTCGAACGGCGACCTCGTCTTCGTCTGGGCGCGGCTGCCCAGCGGCTCCGACGGCGACCTGCGCATGCAGCGCGTGACGCCGGCGGGCGCCGTGCAGCTCGCGGCCGGCGGCGTGGCGATCGCGGGCGCGGTGGGGGAGAGCCCCGGCTTCGCCGAGCTCGTGGCCTCGACCGGGGGCGACATGATCGTGTCGTGGGTGCGTGACATCTCGACGTTCGCGAGCCCGCGCCACGTGCGCGCGGAGCGCTTCGACGACACCGGAGCCTCGGTCTGGGGCGCACCGGTCGCGGTCTACGACGCGCTGTCCGTCCCGATCGCGCACACGCCGCACATCCTGGCCGACGGCGCGGGCGGCGCCGTGATCGTCTGGCACCGCAGCCAGTCGAACCTCTTCAACGTCCTCGTTCAGCGCCTGAACGCGGCCGGCGTCGAGCAGTACGCGCACAACGGCCTGGCGGCGTCGGCGGACCTGACGCGCCACCACCTGGACCCGGCGCCGGTCCTGGACGCCGCCACCGGCGACGTGATCGTCTTCTGGAACGAGCGCAACTCGAGCCAGTCGATGCGCGGGATCTTCGGCCAGCGACTGTCGGTCGCGGGCACCGCGCTCTGGGGGCCCAACGGCAAGGAGCTGGCCCCCGTGGACGCCGTCGAGAAGTCCTTCCCGACCGCCGGGGCCGTCGTCGACGGAGCGGTGGCCGTCTGGACCGAGGGCGGCTTCGGGAGCCACACGTTGCTGGCCCAGCGCGTGGACGCGAACGGCGACCCGGTGTGGAGTGGGCCGACCGCCGTGCTCTCCTCGGTCGCGTCGTCCAAGTCGCGCAGGCCCGTCTCGGTCGACGTCTGCGGCGTCGTGCGCGTCGCCTGGGAGGACGACCGCAACGGCACCCAGGACGTCTTCGCCCAGAACGTGAACCCCGACGGCTCCCTCGGCGTGTACCAGCCCGAGTTCTACTGCACGGGCAAGACCAACTCCCTGGGCTGCGTCCCGTTCCTGACGACCGCGGGCATCCCGAGCGCGACGTGCACGCTGCCCTTCCCGGTCACGGGCCGCGACATGCTGCCGAACGAGGCCGGCTTCCTGCTGTACTCGTTCAAGAAGTCCAACCTGAACTTCCACGGCGGCAAGCTGTGCGTGAAGGCGCCGGTCGTGCGTCTGCTGCCGCCCAAGGGCGCGGGCTCGAGCGGCACGCCGCCGTGCTCGGGCCGGCTGAACCGCAACTTCAACAACCGCATCCAGAGCGGCGTCGACCCGCAGCTCACCGCGGGCCAGCTCGTGCACGCCCAGTGGCGCCAGCGCGACCCGGCGGACCCCGCGGGCTTCGGCGACTCGCTGACCGACGGCGTGCGCTTCACGATTCAGCCGTAAGGTCGATCGCCGGGGGTTCTTCTCCGGCGCGCTCGGGAGGTGCTACGAAGCCTCCCGGGCCGCGGAGCCGGGTGCGGAGTGCGCTCCGGACTCCGCGGCGTGGCGGCCGCGGATCGAGGCGCGGGGCGGCGGGGGAGCCCAGCGCGGGAAGGCGCGCCACAGGAAGTGGCTCGCGGCCTTCTCGCGGAAGTAGAGCTCGTGGTCCCACTCGACCTCCGCCATCCGCAGCAGGTCGTCGACGAGCTCGGTGCGGCCCGCGCCCTCGGCGAAGCGGGCAGCGCGCTCGTACTCGCCGATGTTGCCGCGCTCGAGGCGCGCCGCGCCGTACATCGGGACGAACCAGCCGCCGATCCGGCAGAGGAGTGCGATCCCCCGCCCCACGCGGCGCATGCGGCGCTCGCGCTGCGGGTCGGGCTCGGCGCCGAGCGCGCGGAGCATCACGCCGACGCGCTCGCGGTGGTCGAGCTCCTCGTCGCGAATCGCCAGGATCTTCGCGCGTTCGGTCGCGTCGCGGACGCAGCGGGCGTGACCCTCGTAGGCGAGGGAGGCCGCCAGCTC
>CAYGPA010000375.1:0-5808 GCA_964351535.1 uncultured Planctomycetaceae bacterium | reverse complement strand
CTGGGCCTGGCGGCCCACCGCGAGCCGTCGCTCGACCGCGACGCCTTCCGGCTCTGAGCCCGTCCGCGTCGATTCCTGCCCGGGCCCGCCCGCTCCGTGTTCCATGCCCGGGCCCGCCTCGATCCGCGATTCAGGACCCGGCGATTCCTGCCCGGTCGTCCAAAACCGGCTCGGGGTCAAGTCCCGGGCGGGGGGGCGGCCGATCAACGCGGGGGGAACCCCCGCCCGTGAGAGAAGTCACCACCGTCGCGACGAGTCTCAGCAGGAGGCTCGTTCATCGCGTTCTCCTCGCGACCCTCGTGCCCACGGTCACGTTCTGGGCGGCGCTGCAGGTCTACGAGCAGGTCCGGATCCGGGGCGAGCTGGACGGGCGCGCGGCGGATCTGCGCGCGGCGGCGGAGGAGCGTACGGCCACGCTGACGCGCGACGCGCAGGCGAGCGTCGGCGCCGCCATCGAGACGGTGGAGAGCGTGCTGAGCGAGTCGCTCTACGTGGGCGATCTGAGCCTGATCGAGCAGGTGTGCGATGGACTTCGCAAGCACTCGTTCGTCGCCGACGTCCGCCTGGAGGACGAGGAGGGCGAGCCGCTCGTCCCGTACATGTTCGCGCTGCCGGCCGACTTCGATCCGGAGGCCTCGCAGCGCTTCCCGCTGGTTCGCAAGGGCCAGAAGATGGGCCACCTGGTGCTGCGCCTGGACCTGAGCTCGATTCCCGCGATCGCCTTGGCCTCGCGGACGGAGGCGGAGGAGCGGGCCCAGTTCGCGGTCCAGCTCGGGCGCACGTACGCCACCGAACGCTTCGCGGCCCAGCTCCTCCTGCTGCTGCTCGCGGTCACGATCATCTCGTTCGCGGTCGCGCGGGCGGTCGAGGGCCTGATCAGCCTGCGCCTGGCGCCGCTGGTCGACTTCTGCCGCCGCACGGGGCGCGGGGAGATGCACGTGCGCTGCGAGGTGCCCGGCAACGACGAGCTGGCGCTGCTCGGCGGCAGCATCAACGCGATGGTCGACGAGCTCGCGATGAAGCGCGGCCAGCTCGAGGCCAAGGTGCGCCGACGCACCGCCGAGCTCGACCGGGCCAACCGCGAGCTCGCGGGCGCCGTCCTCGAGGCGCAGACGGCCTCGGAGGCCAAGAGTCGCTTCCTGGCCGCCATGAGCCACGAGATCCGCACGCCGATGAACGGCGTCATCGGCATGACCGACCTGCTGCTCTCGGGCGAGCTCGACTGGGAGCACCGCGACGGCCTGGAGACGATCCGTGCGTCGGGAGAGCTCTTGATGAACGTCATCGACGACGTGCTCGACTACTCCAAGATCGCCGCGGGCAAGATGGAGCTCGAGCGCGCTCCGTTCGACCTGCGCGAGGTCGTCGAGGACGTGCTGGACATCCAGATGGAGCGCGCGCGGGAGAAGGACCTGAGCCTCACCTGCGTCTTCGCCGAGGGCACGCCGGCGATCGTCGTGGGCGACGCGACGCGCCTGCAGCAGGTCGTCATGAATCTGGTCGGCAACGCGATCAAGTTCACCGAGGAGGGCGAGGTCGAGATCCTCGTGTCCTGCCAGGAGCGGCAGGCCGAGGCGTTCGCACTGCGCTTCGACGTGCGCGACACGGGAATCGGCATCCTGCCCGAGCACCAGCCGCGGCTCTTCGAGAGCTTCACGCAGGCCGACGCCAGCACGACACGCAGGTTCGGCGGCACCGGCCTCGGCCTCGCGATCTCGAAGAGCCTGGTCGAGCTGATGGGCGGCGCGATCGGCGTCCAGAGCGAGGAGAGCGTCGGCAGCGTCTTCGCGTTCACCGCGGTCTTCGGGCGCGCGGAGGAGGGCCTCGTCCTGAACGAGGCCGAGCGGGAGCTCGCCGGTCAGCGCATCCTCATCGCCGACGGACACGCGGACTCGGTCGACGCGGCGCGCGGCCACCTGATCGCGGCCGGTCTCGTGGTCGTCACGGCGCAGACGTCGGACGAGGCCGTCGAGCTGCTGCGCGAGAAGCCCTTCGAGTTCGCCCTGATCGGTCAGCCCGAGGGAGAGGGCTCCGGCGTGCGCCTCGCCGCGCGCCTGCGCGACGAGGAGGGCGGCGAGACCACGCGCCTCGTGCTGCTCGGAAGCGGCGACCTCGAGGACGCGGAGGATCCGCTGCGCGAGGGCGGCTTCGAGGCGCAGGTACGCCGTCCCGTTCGCAAGCGCCGCCTGCTCCAGGCGCTCCTGCGCGTGATCGGCAGCCGCGAGGTCGACGAGGTCGCCTCGGCCCTTCCCAGCGTCGCGGACGGCAGCGCGGGCCGCGTCCTGATCGTCGAGGACAACCCGGTGAACCGGAAGGTCGCCGTGCGGCTGCTCGGGCGGCTGGGATACGAGTACGGACTCGCGGAGAACGGCGAGGAGGCGGTCGCCGCGATCGTTGCCGAGAGCTACGACGTGGTCCTCATGGACTGCCACATGCCCGTGATGGACGGCTACGCGGCGACGTCCGCGATCCGCGATCTCGAGGGCCCCAGGCGGCACGTGCCGATCGTCGCGCTGACCGCGAGCGTGCTGCCCGAGGATCGCGAGCGCTGCTTCGAACACGGCATGAGCGACGTGGTCGTGAAGCCGGTCCGGCTGCAGACGCTCGCCGCGGTGCTCCATCGGTGGGTCCACGAGGACACCGCCGAGCGCGCGGCTCCGGGCTAGCCCGGCCTCCGGTTGCGCAGGTGGGTCGAAGTTCTCCACAGCTCGCCGCTATCTGCACGGCAACGTCCATGTGATTGCGTTGACCCGGGCCGCTCACTACACTCCCGGGCCCGCAACGTCCGGCCCAGGGGCCGTGTCGGCGGGTTCCTCCGCGCCAAAGGACGCCGCATCTGCATGGAGTACAACGCACTGGGCATGGTCGAGACCAAGGGTCTCGTCGGTTCGATCGAAGCCGGAGATGCCATGGTCAAGGCCGCCCAGGTGGCCCTGTTCGGCAAGGCGAAGTCCACCGCGGGCCTCGTCACGATGTTCGTCAGCGGTGAGGTCGGCGCCGTCAAGGCCGCCACCGATGCCGGAGCCGCCGCGGCACGTCGCGTCGGCGAGCTCGTCAGCGTGCACGTCATCCCGCGCCCGCACGAGCAGCTGTGGCGCATCCTGCCGCCGCTCCAGCCGACCCAGGGCGGCAAAGCGTCCGGCGACTGATCCCGGGGGCGACCCGTGCAAGGGCTGGACCCCGATCTGCGCGCCCTCCAGGAGGTGCGCGACCTGGTGCACCGCGCGAAGGCAGCGCAGCGGTCGATCCGCCACTACACCCAGGCCCAGACCGACGCGCTCTGCAAGGCGATGGCGAAGGCCGGTGCAGCGGCGGCCTACGACCTCGCTCGCATCGCGGTCGAGGAGACCGGCATCGGCCGCGTGCACTACAAGGTGCTGAAGAACCTGTTCGGCACCGAAGGCGTCTGGAAGTCGATCGAGAACGAGAAGACCGTCGGCATCGTCACGCGCGACGACCGCGCGGGCGTGATGGAGGTCGCGACGCCGGTCGGCGTCGTGGCCGCGATCATCCCGACGACCAACCCGACGTCGACGGCGCTCGGGAAGTCCTTGATCGCCGTGAAGGGCCGCAACGCGATCGTGCTCAGCCCGCACCCGCGCTCGCGCCGCAACATCTTCGAGACGGCCGAGGTCCTGCGCCGCGCCATCGAGCGCGCGGGCGGCCCGCCGGACCTCGTCGTGTGCCTGCAGAACCCGACGATCGAGTCGACCGGCGCGCTGATGAAGCACCGCGACGTGTCGATCATCCTCGCGACCGGCGGATCGGGCCTGGTGCGCGCGGCGTACTCGTCGGGCAAGCCCGCCTACGGGGTCGGGCCGGGCAACGTCCCGTGCTACGTCGACCGCTCGGCCGACGTGCCGCAGGCCGCGCGCTCGATCGTCGCGAGCCAGAGCTTCGACAACGCCACGCTGTGCTGCTCGGAGCAGGCGCTGGTGCTCGACCGGCCGATCGCCGAGCCCATGCTCGCCGAGATGCGCGCGGCCGGCGCCCACCTCTGCAGCGAGGACGAGACGCGCAAGCTCGAGGCCTACTGCAATCGCGACGGCATGATGAACGCCGACGTCGTCGGCAAGGACCCCTGGTACATCGCCGAGAAGGCGGGCTTCCACGTGTCGCGCGACTGCGCGCTCCTGCTCGCGCCCCAGGGCGGCGTCGGCAAGGAATTCCCGCTGTCGATCGAGGTGCTGTGTCCGCTGCTCTCCGTGCACGTCGTCGACGGGCCGGACGAGGGCTGCGAGCTCTCGATGAAGATCCTGCACTTCGGCGGCCTGGGCCACACCTGCGCCGTGTGGGCGCGCGACGAGCGCGTGCTCGAGAACTGGTTCCTCGAGAAGCCCGCGAGCCGCATCGTCGCCAACGGCGGCAGCTCGCAGGGGGCCGTGGGCTACAGCACGAACCTCGTGCCCTCGATGAGCCTCGGCTGCGGTCCGCAGGCGGGCAACATCACGAGCGACAACATCACGGCCAAGCACCTCGTCAACCTGAAGCGCGTGGCCTTCCCCACGAGCGACTGGGAGGAGCGCGAGGCGCGCGACCACGAGCGCGCGGCGGCGCTCACGGGCGACCCCGCGCCGCGCGGCTCGGGACTTCCCGGGGACCCGGCGCGCCGCGCGTCCTCCGCTCCGACCGAGCAGCCGTCGAGCAACTGGGGCGGCAACCCGCCGGTCTCCGGCGCGGTCGCCTCGCCGGTCGTCCCGACGCGGAGCGCCGCGCCGCTGTCCGCTCCGATGTCCGGGCCGATGTCCGCTCCGGGGCCCGCGACGCCGCAGCCCTCCGCGGGCGCTGCGGGCTCCGGCGCGACGAAGCGTCCCGCGGTGCCCGCGAGCTTCACGCGACCCCAGGCGGCGCCGCGCCCGAGCTCCGGCGCGCGCACCAAGTCCTCCACGCACGTCGGCGGGGCCCTGAGCCCGGCCGAGATCCAGACCATGATGAGCCACGCCGGCAGCGGATGCCCGCTGGGGCCCTGCCAGGGATGTCCGCACCAGGACGTCGCTAGCGGAGCCTGCACGGCCTGAGCGTGACTCGTCCCCCTGACCCCTCACGAGGAAGATTCGAAGACATGGACAGCATGATCGCGCTCGGCCTGATCGAGACCCGTGGCCTGGTCGGCGCCGTCGAGGCGGCGGACGCCATGTGCAAGGCGGCCAAAGTGGTGCTGCTCGGCAAGGAGACCTCCGGCGCCGGTCTCGTGACCGTGATGGTGCGCGGCGAAGTCGGCGCGGTGAAGGCCGCGGTGGCGGCCGGCGAGACCGCGGCGAAGCGCGTCGGCGAGCTCAAGTCGGTGCACGTCATCCCGCGTCCCGCGGTGGAGCTCGAGGCGTACATCCCCGAGGTCCCCGAGGAAGGCAAGTAGACCGCGGTCGTCGCGCGTGAGGTCGCCCAGCGGGTCCTCGCGCCGCACCCGTCATGTCCACGTCGGCACCCGTCTCGATCGAGCTGCGCGGCGCGCTCGTCATCGACCAGATGCAGCCCCAGTTCGCGGCCGTCGTGGCGGCGAACTCGGACGGCTACTTCCCGGTCGTCGGCGAGAGCGCCTTCTGGCTCGAGGTGGAGCCCGGCATCGTCGTCAACCGGCTGCTGGACGCCGCGCTGAAGACCTGTGACGTGCGCCCCGGCGCGCTGATCACGGAGCGCTCGTACGGCACCCTCGAGGTGCACGGTCCGGACCAGGGGCAGGTGCGCGAGGCCGGCGATCACATCCTGCGCGCGGCGGGCGTCGAGTACGCCGACGGCATGAAGCCCGCCGTGCTGACCGACGAGATCGTGCGCCAGGTCGACTCGCACCACGCGATGCTGATCAACCGC
>CAYGPA010000374.1:0-5811 GCA_964351535.1 uncultured Planctomycetaceae bacterium | reverse complement strand
GGCGACGAGGTCGCCGACGGCCGGGACGTCGACGCGGAGGCTCGGAGTGGAGCCGTCCCACTCCGCCTCGAACCAGTCGAGGCCGACGCGGACACGGATCTTCACTCCCTCGGCCGGTAGCCCTAGCCAGTGGGGGGAGCCTGCGCGGCTCTCCGTGCGCACGACCCACGACGGCCAGTCGGGCACGGAGGCCTCCGGGTGGCGCGTCAGGAACTCGTAGTGCCAGGCCTTGACGGGTGCTCCGCTCGGATCCACGAGCTCGAACCTCAGGGGTCTTTCGGGCTCGAGCTCGACTTCGACGCGCCGTCCGTCCGGTCCCAGCTCGACGCCCTCGATCCAGCGCGAGGCGTAACCCGGACAGGTCACGAGCAGGTGGACGAGCTCAAGGTGCAAGCGCTGGAACTGGAAGACGCCCGCGACTCCGGTCCTGTGCACCCCGCCGCGTGTCTGGCCACGGTCTGAGAACAGGGTGACGCTGGCATCCTCCAGTCGACCCTGAGGGCCTCGGACTTCGACTTCCAGCGGATGCCCGGGAGTCGGGACGCGCAGCTCGAACGAACGCTGCTCGCCTTCGCGCAGCGTGAAGGGCTCGGTCTCCATGCCCACGAGCAAGACCGCGTCCGCCCCGACACCCTCCGCGAGGTCGAGGCGGTACGGTCGACCCGCCTCGAGGCAGAAGAGGCTCGCCGAACCGTCGGAGTCGATCTCGAAGACTTCCCAGCGCCCTTCCTCCGACGCGATTCCAATGCTCCGTCGGCTCGCGCCCACCGAACCGAAGTCCCACGGGCGGAGACCCGTCGTCGAGTTCTCGGTGCTCGTGTCGTTCCCGCGCCACAGGGCCAGGCGCAGGCCGGCGGCCGGGGAGCCGTCGTGCAGGAGGATCCGGACATCGACCCCGGCGCACTCCTGCAGGCGCACGTCGAGCGTCTCGTCCGTGGTCTCCGGCAATGCGACGGTGACGGCCTCTCGGTAAGGCGCCATGAACGTCACGCTGCGCGTCGACGCGCGCACGTCCAGCTGGCCGCGGCCGTGAATCCCGGTGCGCCTGCTGTCGGTCGCATATCGCTCGTCCTCCCGGACGAGCTTGCCGCCGGGCCGCGGAGTCCCATCCGGATCCCGGAGCACGAACGTGACCGTGCGGCGCCCCTCCCACGCCTTGGCCTCCAGGAGTCCCTCGTCCTCGAGCGCGGCGGCGACGGCGACGAGCAGGAACACCACGAGGATTGCCGAGTTCGCGAGGACGAGCTTACGCATGAGGTAGGTCGCCTTGGCTTGGCGGCCCGGGCTCAGTGTAGCCGCCCCTGCCCGGAGCAGGGGCGCGTCGACTCCAGCACGTGTCACCCCGTTCGGGGCGACAACGGGGGCACCGTGGGCGGCTCGGACGAGTCGACGTGGCTCGGGTGGGTCAGGGGGCCAACGTCGTTCTCCAACGGAATCGACTCAGCCTTTGCTGCCACGCGGATGTTGACTGAGCTCCACCAGCGGCTCACCCGATTCCAGGAGTCTCTGAGCCTCGACGAAGACCTCGTCGCGGATCTCGCGCATGCGGGAGTAACCCAAGTCGCGAGTCGGGGCGACAGCTGAGCGTCCAGCCAGACTTTCAAGCGACGAGTGTCGGGTGGTCGAGGCGCCGGCTGGCGTAGCGGAGGCAAGCCTCGATGTCTTCGTTCTCGAGATCGGGGAGTTCTTCGAGGACTTGCTGACGCGAGAGGCCCGAAGCGAGGAGGTCCAGCACGTCCGATACGCGGATGCGCATGCCTCGCACGCACGGACGGCCACCACACTGGCGTGGGTCCACCGTGATCTTGGCTCGGAGGTCCATGACCAGGATCGTCACCTGCCGATCTCCGGCGCACGAGTTCGTCGATCCCAACGAGGGTCGAGGCTCATTCCGCGTAGCCCATTTCGCGCAGTTCGCTGAGGCCGTCCTCCGTCTCCCATTCGTTCGATTCGGTGGGGGGCGAGTAGGGCTCGAGGTCGTCGGCGGCCTTCAGGGCCGCGCGTAGGCGGGCCAGGGCGCGGGGGTCGGCGGACGCGGGGTCGAGGGGGGAGGCTTCGTCGGGGTCGGACTGGAGGTCGAAGAGCTCCTCGGTGCCGTCCGAGCCGCGCACGAGCTTGTAGCGCGGACCGACGACGGCGCGCAGCTCGCGCCGGTAGGGGGCCAGGGTCGGGGAGGCCTGGAGCTCCTCGGGGAACAGGCGCAGGGAGACGTGCGGGTACTCGAGGCTGGCGTGCAGGATGCGGTCGTCGAAGAGCGCGTTGCGCAGGTCCGTTCCCTGGGCCGAGGGCTCGGGCTGGACGTGGGCCGAGCGCAGGATCGTCTGGTGCAGGTCGACGATCTGGACGGGCTCGGAGCGCACGGTGCCGGGCTCGAAGCCGGGCCCGCGGGCCTGCAGCAGGATGCGCAGGTTGCTGTCGTACAGGTTGAAGATGTGCGTCAGGTGGCCGTGGTCGCCGAGGTTCTCGCCGTGGTCGGACAGCACGAAGACCAGCGTCTCGTCGGAATCCGACACCTCGTCGAGGATGCCGACGAGCGACTCGGCCAGCGCGTCGGTGACGCGCAGCGAGCCCTCGTACATCCGGCGGACGACGTCCCACTCCGCCTCGTCGAGCGGCTCCTCGCCCGCGTAGTGGCGGCGGATCAGGCGCACGCCGTCGCCGCCCGGGTAGAGGTCGCGCACCGCGGCGACGCGCTGGTCGTTGGACTCCAGGCGATCGTCGACCTCGCCCCAGGGCGGCAGGTAGGGGAGGTGCGCGTCGACGAGGTTCACGAACACGAACCACGGACGCGCCGGGTCGCGGTCCTCGTCGACCCAGCGCCGCAGCGCGCGCACGGTGTCGTGCTGCTGCGGGTCGAACTCCGACGGCTCCTCGCGCGCGGCCAGCTCCTGGACGTGCTTGCGGTAGCCCTTGAAGAGCGGCACGAAGTGCTCGAAGCCGCGGTCGAGTCCCGAGCGCTTGCTGATCCAGATGTTCCCGCTGAAGGCCGCCGTCTGGTAGCCCGCCGCGCGCAGGTCCTCGGTCAGGACCGGCATCTCGTCGGGCACGCGTCCGCCGGCCTGGGTCGCGCCGTGCACCTGCGGCAGGTGGCCCGTGAAGAGCGAGCCGTGGGCGGGCAGCGTCCAGCAGGACGTCGAGTAGGCGCGCTCGAAGCGCGTGCCCTCGGCGGCGAAGCGCTCGAGGAACGGCGACGTCGACACCGGGTAGCCGTAGGACGACAGCATGTCCGGGCGCACGGTGTCGAGGACGACGACCGCGATGTTGGGCAGGCGCCGCTCGGCCGCGGCGGGAGCCTCGGCCTGCTCCGTCGCGCCGTCGTCCGCGGGACCGCAGGCGCCCAGCAGCGCGAGCAGCAGCAGCGTCGCGAGGGTGCAAGGCGCGGTTCGCGCGCCGCGTCGGCGGGGTCGCGTCCGGTTCATCGCTGCCCGGTGGATCGCTGCCCGGTGGATCGCTGCCCGGTGGATCGCTGCCCGGTGGATCGCTGCGCGAGCGCGGCCTGGGCCGCCGCCAGGCGGGCGACGGGCAGCCGGTGGGGCGAGCACGAGACGTAGTCGAGGCCGAGCTCCTGGCACAGGGCGATCGAGTCGGGATCGCCGCCGTGCTCGCCGCAGATGCCGAGCTTGATGCCGGGGCGCGCGGCGCGTCCCTCGCGGCAGGCCACGTCGAGCAGGCGCCCGACGCCGCCGCGGTCGATGGACTCGAACGGGTCGCGCTCGAACACGCCGAGCTCGATGTAGAGGGGCACGAACGAGCCGACGTCGTCGCGGCTCATGCCGAAGGTCGTCTGGGTCAGGTCGTTGGTGCCGAAGGAGAAGAACTCCGCCTCGGTCGCGATCTCGCCGGCGGTCAGCGCGGCGCGCGGCAGCTCGATCATCGTGCCGACGAGGTACGGCACCTTGGTCTTCTTCGCGCGGAACACCTCCTCGGCGACCGCGCGCACCTCGGCGGCCTGCAGCTCCAGCTCGCGGCGCGTGCCGACGAGCGGAATCATGATCTCGGGGTGCACGGTCTTCTTCAGCCGCTTCTTCACGTTGCAGGCGGCCTCGAAGATCGCCCGCGCCTGCATGCGCGTGATGTCGGGGTGGGAGAGTCCGAGGCGGCAGCCGCGGTGGCCGAGCATCGGGTTCGACTCGTGCAGCGCCTCGATCTTGGCGAAGAGGCGCTCCGACGGCACGCCCATCTTGCGCGCGAGCACGCGGATCTGCGCGTCGCCGTGCGGGAGGAACTCGTGCAGCGGCGGATCCAGCGTGCGGATCGTCACCGGGTACGGCGCCATGGCCTTGAAGATGCCCTCGAAGTCCTTGCGCTGGAGCGGGAGCAGCTTGGCGAGGGATTGCTCGCGCTCGACCGGCGTCTCCGCGAGGATCATCTCGCGGAAGAAGTCGATCTTGTCGCCCTCGAAGAACATGTGCTCCGTGCGGCACAGGCCGATGCCCTCCGCGCCGAACGCGCGCGCGACCTGGCACTGATCGGGCTGATCGGCGTTCGTGCGCAGCCCCAGCGTGCGCACCGCGTCCGACCACTTCATGAGCTGCTGGAAGGCAATCGACGCGGGCGTCGCGCCGGCCTTCTCGCGCGCGCGGCCCTTGCCGAAGAGGCTCGTCATCACGTCCGAGTCGCGCGTCGGCACCTGGCCTTCGATCACCTCGCCGGTGAAGCCGTTCAGGCTGATCCAGTCGCCGGAGCGCAGCTTGCGTCCGCCGACCATCAGGGTCTTCTTGGCGTAGGAGATCTCGAGCTCGTGCGCGCCCGAGATGCAGACCTTGCCCATCTGGCGCGCGACGAGCGCGGCGTGGCTCGTCATGCCGCCGCGCTGGGTGAGGAATCCGTGCGAGGCCTGCATGCCCTGGATGTCCTCGGGGCTCGTCTCGACGCGCACGAGGATGATGTCGTGCCCCTTGGCCGCCTGGGCCACCGCGGCCTCGGGGCTGAACACGATGCGGCCGCTGGCCGCGCCGGGGCCCGCGTTCAGGGCCTTCGTCAGCACGCGGCCCTCCTTGCGCGCCGCGGCGAGCTTCACGGGGTCGAAGATGGGCTTCAGCAGCTGGTCGAGGGCCGCGGGCTGCACGCGCTGCAGCGCCTCCTCGCGCGTGATGCGGCGCTCGCGGACCATGTCCGTCGCGATGCGCACGGCCGCGAAGCCGGTGCGCTTGCCGGTCCGCGTCTGCAGCATGAACAGGCGCCCGCGCTCGATCGTGAACTCGAGGTCCTGCATGTCGCGGTAGTGCTCCTCGAGGAGCTTCTGGATCCGCACCAGCTCGCGGTAGCAGTCCGGCATGGCCGCCTGCATCTCCTCGATGGGCTGCGGCGTGCGCGTGCCGGCCACGACGTCCTCGCCCTGGGCGTTGATGAGGAACTCGCCGTAGAAGCGGCGCTCACCGGTCGCGGGGTCGCGCGTGAAGGCCACGCCCGTGCCGCTGTCGACGCCCATGTTGCCGAACACCATCGACATCACCGTGACGGCGGTGCCCCAGTCGTGCGAGAACCCGTGCATGTCGCGGTACGCGTGCGCGCGCGCGTTGTTCCACGAGCGGAAGACCGCGCCGACGGCGCCCCAGAGCTGCGCGGTGGGGTCCTGCGGGAAGGCGCGGCCGGTGCGCTCGCGCACGATCTTCTTGAAGCGGGTGACGAGCTCGCGGAGGGCCTCGACGGGCAGGTCGATCGTCGCCGCGGCGCCGTGTCGGCGCTTGGCCTTCTCGATCAGCTCGCGGAACGGGTCGAACTCGCGGTCGGCTTCGGCGCGGACCTCGAGCACCACGTCGGCGTACATCTGCACGAAGCGCCGGTACGCGTCCCACGCGAAGCGCTCGT
>CAYGPA010000373.1:0-5815 GCA_964351535.1 uncultured Planctomycetaceae bacterium | reverse complement strand
ACACGGTGGACCGGGCCTTCCGCCGCGGACTCGTGCTGATCGCGGTGCTGGTCGGCGGGCTCGGCCTGATGCTCCTCGTCGTCGGCGTCGTGTTCAGGCGCCTGTTCCTGGCTCCGAGCCGGCGAGCGAAGGCCGCCTGAACCGCGGCCCTCAGGGGGATTGCGCGTCTCGGTTTGCGACCGGACCTCGGCGCCAGGCCAGTGCGCCCTCCAGGGCGACCCAGGCCGACAGGACCGCGATCAGCGCGCCGACGATCCCGACGAGCCACTTCTCGGCGCGCAGGTCGTGCAGGACCTGCAGGCCCATGGCGCTGAAGGTGACCACCATGATGAAGAGCGCCGGGACCGAGTAGGCCAGCGTGCGCTTGCCCAGCGCGCGCAGGTACAGGGCGCAGATCAGGAGCGTGAACCCCGCGAGCACCTGGTTGGTCGCGCCGAAGACGGGCCACAGGCTCTTCGCGCCCGAGTCCTTGTCGGCGTAGATCAGCGCGATCACCGAGCCGCTGGCGATCGCCCCGGCGATCCAGCGGTTCTCCAGCGGGCCGACGCGGTACGTGCGCCCGACCTCGGCCAGCACCATGCGCTGGATGCGCAGCGCGGTGTCGAGGCTCGTCGCGGCGAAGGAGATCACGAGCACGGCGACGATCGTCGCGCCGATCGACGCGGGGACGCCGAGCTCGCCGAGGAAGCCGGCCGAGCCGTTGATGAAGGCGCTCAGCGCGTCGCCGACGGCCGGCAAGTGCGTGCCGCCGCCCGACTTCTCCGCCACGAAGTGCCAGGCGGAGGCGTGCTCGACCCCTTGCCACCTGCCCGCGGCGACGGCCATGGTCGCGAGGATGGCGAGCCCCGCCTCGCACAGCATCGCGCCGTAGCCGATCGGACGCGCGTCGGTGGCGCACGCGAGCTGCTTGCTGGTCGTGCCCGAGCTCACGAGGCCGTGGAACCCCGAGATCGCGCCGCACGCGATCGTGACCATCAGGATCGGGAAGATCGAAGGCAGCTCGTGGACCTTGCCGACCAGCGGTGCGGCGAACTCCGCCCCCGACAGCAGGAACCCGACGTACAGCGCCGCGAGCCCGAGCAGCAGCTTGTGGCTGTTGATCAGGTCGCGCGGCTGCAGCAACAGCCACACGGGCAGGCTGCTGGCGACGTAGGCGTAGACCATGAGCCCGACGAGCCAGAAGTCGACGCTGCGGAAGAGCGAGTCCTCCGCCGGCACCCACAGGTGGCCGGTCGACGTGCCGACGATCAGCGCGTAGCCCAGCACCAGCACGACGATCGACGGCACGAGCAGCGAGCGCCCCCGCTTGAAGCTCCACCAGCCGATCGCCATCGCGATCGCGATCTCGATGTTGACCGGCAGGATGCTGGCCGGAAAGCCCGTGAAGAGCCGCGCGATGGCGAACGCGAACACCGCTCCGACGAGCCAGATCAGGAAGAAGATGATCAGCAGGAACAGGATGCGCGAGCGCGGACCGATGAAGCGCTCGGTCAGGTCTCCGACCGACCGCCCCGCGTGCCGGATCGACAGCACCAGCGCCCCGAAGTCGTGCGCCGCGCCCATGAAGACGACCCCGACGACGATCCACAGCAGCGCCGGCCCCCAGCCGAACACGATCGCCATCGCCGGCCCGAGGATCGGGGCCGCCCCCGCGATCGACGAGAAGTGGTGCCCCCAGAGCACCCCCTTCTTCGTCGGGCAGTAGTCGACGTCGTCGCGCAGCGTCACCGACGGCACCTCCTCGTCCGCGCGCAGGTCGAACAGCCGCTGCGCCAGGTAACGCGAGTAGAAGCGATACCCGAGCAACAGCGCGCCGAGCGCGATCAGTGCGGCGACGATGGGGGACATGGAGGGGGACGCGAACCGGGTGATTTCACCCGGACCGGGTGGCCTCCCCTATACCCGTGGCGCCGGCAGAAGGCGAGTCGCCGGACTCTGGCCCGGACGATTCACGACGCGTAGATCGAAACGGCTCTCCCCCGCAAGTCCAGCGCGGAGGGGACCGGGTCAAGACCAGGATTCGGCCTCTTCCTCGGGGCCCTCCTCGGCGTCGAGCACGGCCAGGTGCTCGTCGTCGAAGAAGCGCTGCAGGAGGAAGCGCACGGGGACGAGGACCGCGATGAACAGCGGGAAGAGGATGCTCCACGCGCTGGCCTTCACGATCCAGAGGACGGCCAGACACACGAGCTGGGCCATCGTGAAGAGGTGCAGGGCGCGCCGGGGGACGCGCCGCACGTAGTGCGACGAGGGGTAGAGCGCCGGGTCGGTCGCCCACAGGCTGAGCCGCTCGAAGAACTGGTTGCCCTTCATGGACACGACGCCCATGTAGAGGAACAGGCCGAACAGCACGGCCATGGGGATGAACTTCAAGAGCGGCAGCAGGAGCAGCGAGCCCGCGATCAACAGGTGAATCGCCATGCCCGACACGCGGTTCTCGCGCACGTGCAGGATGTTGGACTGCGGCGCGCCGGACTTCGTGACCACCTCCTCCGTCGTGGCCAGGCTGCGCACGTGGTTCAGCGAGCGCACGGTGGCCGCGACCAGCCACGGCAAGCCCATCAGCGAGCACACGGCGACCAGGATCCCGACGAGCCCCAGGTCCAGGTGGTAGGACTCGCCCTTCGCGAGGTTGTGGTCGGGGCTGTTCACGAGCCGCGCGGTGATGTTCTGGTCCAGGAACACCAGCACCGAGCACAGCAGCGCCGGAACGATCGAGAGACCGATGACGGAGCCGGGGGCGTCGAGAAAGGCCACCAACCAGGGCCGCCCCGACGAGGTCTGGATGTGGTCGGGCGCGGGCAGCGGGTCCAGCGGGATCGTGTCGCGCGCCCAGTAGGCGATGGCGGCCATCACGAAGATCGCGATCGTCGGTCCGAAGTCCGCCAGGAACTCGCGCGCGTTGTGCACGAGCAGGTGGCTTCGGCGGAAGTTGCTGAGGCTGGAGGCCACGTAGAACGTGCCCAGCGCCAGGATCAGCGACAGGAGCGCCACGTCGTGGCCGATCGACTCGCCGGTGTTCGCGTGGTGGAAGATGTCGATCAGCTTCACGACCGCTTCGTAGATGAAGATGACCGAGATCAGCGCGGCGAAGATCTCGTCGGTGAAGCGCGTGAAGTAACGCATCAGGCAGCTCGCGTCCGTGGCTGCCAGGGTCAGGAGGATCAGCGCCGTCCAGAGGCCGACCCAGGTGTAGGCCGGCAAGAACTCGATGTCGTTGCGCGCGCAGTAGTCGTAGAGGATCCCCGTGAAAATCAGCATGGGCCCCGTGCCGCCCAGGATGATCAGGGGCTGTCCCGCGACGAGCGCGTAGACGATGCCGCAGACCGCGGTCGCGACGATCATCTCGACGGCGCCGATGTCGCCGCCCGTCATCCCGTGCATCAGGCCGCCGAAGATGATCGCCGGCGCCAGGCACGCGAAGAACAGGAAGAGCGTCGAGCCGAGGCACTTCGAGTGCAGCCCGTCCTTGAAGTCCTGGACGTAGTGGACCGCGCGGCGCCGCACGTCCGCGGCGAGGCCACCGAAGAGCTTGCCGGTGTAGACCAGGCCCGCGCCGACCGCCGCGTGTCGCGCCGCGGCGACCTCGCCGCTCCCGCACGCGAGGATCGCCGCGCGCACGTCCGCCGTCGTCCGCGCCTTGCTCGCCAGGTAGCGGAATTCGTCGTCCGACATCAGCCGCGCGACGCTCGCGAGCGACTCGAGGTGCTCCGCCGTCGCGCCCTCGGGGCCGATCAGCAGGAACACGAACCGCGTCGGCAGACCGTCCGGCGCCCCGGCGTTGATCGCGTGCCGCAGCCGCGCGATGGCGATGGTCGGCTGCGGGATGCAGTTCAGGTACGCGTGCGGCACCGCCAGCGACTGCCCGATCGCGCTCGAGGCGAGCTTCTGCTTGCGCAACAGCTCCTCGAGAACGGCCGGCACGTCCTCCGGACGGACCATGCCTCGCTGGGCCAGCGCCTCGAGCATGCTCCGCACGGCCGCCTCGAGGTCCGGAGCGGGGAGGTCCAGCAGGACCAGGTCGTTGTCGCAGGATTCAAGCAGCCGATTCAAGCCATCCCCCGGTGCGGGCGAGGACATGCGCCGCTGCGTCTGCGGGCGCCGACACCTCCCGCTCGCTGCGGATCACCGCGCAGATGATCCCCTATTTCGAGAGCCGTGGCACGCTCCCGCTCAGGTCGCGGCGGGTGGGGACCACGGCGGAGCGACGAGGCGACGCTTGCCGTCGTGCGAGCGCCGCTCGGGAGGCGGGGGAGTGGCGGCATCCCACGGGTCGGGCGCGTCGTGCTCGCGGTCCCAGAGCTGGCAGGTGACCTGCTTGTGGCGCTGGTCGAGGCCCTCGCAGTAGTTCGTGTAGATGCAGCGGCGGACCTCCTCGCCGTGGCCGAGCTCGACCTTGAGGAACCAGTCGGGGTCCGCGAGGGTCGCGCGGGCGGCGCCGACGAGATCGCAAGCGCCGTCGGCGAGGGCCCGCTCGGCCAGCTCGAACGTGCCGATGCCGCCGGCGCCGACGACCGGCGTCTCGAGGCCCGCGGCGCGTACGCGCGCGCGAATCGCCGCGGACAGCGGCAGGTTGCGGCCGAAGGGGGCCGCGCCGGGGATGCGCACCGTGGGCATGCACTCGTGGCCGCTCGGGCCGGTGTAGGGGTACGCGGCCTCACCGACGCGCGGCTGCTTGGCGTCCTCGAACTTGCCGCCCTTCGAGACCGAGAGGAAGTCGAACCCCGCGCGCGCGAACTGCTCGGCGTAGAACGCGGCGTCCTCCACGCGGCTGCCGCCCTCGATCACCTCGTCCCCGAGGAAGCGCGCCCCGACCGTGAAGTCGTCGCCCACCGCGGCACGCACGGCGGCGAACACCTCGAGCGGCAGGCGCGCACGGTTCGCGCGCGAGCCGCCGTAGCCGTCCTCGCGCTCGTTCCGCGCGGAGAGGAACGAGGCCATCGTGTAGGCGTGGGCGTAGTGCAGCTCGACGCCGTCGAACCCGGCCTGCTTCGCGCGCGCGGCCGCGGCGGCGAAGAGTCCCGGCAGCACCGTGGGCAGTTCGGCGACGTGGGGGAGGTGCACGTCGTTCACGTGCTCGCGGTAGCCCATCTCGAGGTCCTGGCGCTCGCGCTCGTCGAGGATCGCGAGCAGCTCGTCGTGCGGCAGCTCGAGCAGCGCGGCGCGGACCTGCGCCTCGTCGCCCTCGGCCCGCTGCGCGAACCCCGGCAGCGCCGCGAGCCGCTCCCGGTGCACGGAGCGCAGCTCGAGGAAGCGCGTGACGTACTTCTCCGCCGGCGGCCGCCGCTTGATGGCGAGGAAGTCGATGAGCTGGATCAGGAGGCGCGTGCGGCCGCCGGAGTGCGCGCGCACGCGCTCAACGAGCTCGCGCAACCCCGGCACGAACCGGTCGTGGCCGATGCGCAGGAGCGGCCCGCTCGGCACGTCGCGGATGCCGGTCGCCTCGACCACGAGCACTCCCGGAAGCCCGTCGGCGAAGCGCGCGTACCAGTCGAGCACCTGGGGCGTCACGAACCCGTCGTCGGTCGCCCGCCACGGCACCATGGCCGGCACCCACGTGCGCGTGCGCGCCTCGAAGGCTCCCACGCGGATCGGCTGAAACAGCCGCGCGGCCTCCGCCTCGGCCCGGGTCGGCCAGCGCGTCGCGGGGATCTCGTGCGGGGTCGGCACGGCGGGGAGTATAGGCCCGGTGCACCACGCGCCCGCATCCCGCGCTGGATCGGTCGCGGCCGGGCGGTCAGACTGCGAACGTGGTGGACCCGAGCCAGGAGAAGCGACCCCGCGCCGCGCTCGTCACCGGAGGCGGCAGCGGCATCGG
>CAYGPA010000372.1:2549-5823 GCA_964351535.1 uncultured Planctomycetaceae bacterium | reverse complement strand
CGGCGAGGCCCGCGAGCTCGAGCAGCACCTCGTCCCCGCGCGCGCCGTCCGGGAAGCGCTGCCGGTGGGCGCGCCACGCGCGCGCGGCCGCCGCGACGTCGCCGCCGTCGAGCGCCGCTCGGCCCTGCATGAAGAGCGCCTCCTCGGCCTCCGCCGTGTCCGTGCCCGCGACGCGCGCGAAGGTCGCGGCCGCGGCCTGCACGTCCCCGCCGAGGTACTGGCACCAGGCCACGCGCGCGAGCGCACGGTTCGCGACCTCCGGATCGTCGGCGCCCTGCGCCGCGGCGCGGAAGGCCTCGGCCGCCACCTCGTGCCGCCCCTCCTGCAGCAGCGCCTCGCCGAGCGCCAGCCGCGTGGCCGGAGCGTAGGAGCTCTCGGGGTGGTCGTTCAGGAAGCGCGTGGCGAGCTTCACGGCCTCGGCCGTGCGCCCCTCGTGCAGGCTGGCGACGGCGGCGGCGTGCAGCGCGTAGTCGGACCCGGCGCGCGCGTAGGCCTCGACGGCGTCGGAGCCGCGACCGAGGGACGTCAGCACGTCTCCGCGCGCGGCCTGGATGCGCGCGGCGAGCTCGTCGCCCGGCTGCGCGCGCAGCGCGGACTCGAGCGCGCGCAGCGCGGCCGGTCCGTCGCCCGCGCGCTCGTGGGCCTGGCCGCGCCAGAAGAGTACTTCGGGGTCGGCGTCGGACGCCTGCGCGAGCACGCGCAGGGCGGATGCGGGATCGCCGCCGCGCAGGCGCGCGACGCCCTCCTGCAGCAGCGCCTCGGACGCGAAGCGACTCCCGGGGAAGCGCGTGCGCAGCTCGAAGAAGGCCTCCGCCGCCGGACCGTGCTCGCCGAGCTCGGCGCGCGCGAAGCCGATGCCGCGCAGGGCCGCGTCGCCCCACGACACGTCACCCCCCGCCGCGTCATTCCGATTCGTGGCGCGCACCTCCCCGTACGCCTCGAGCGCCTCGCGGGGACGGCCGGCGCCGGCGAGCGACTCGCCGATCACCAGGTGCATCTCGTCGGTGCGCGCGCCGTCCCGGTGGCGCCGCAGGTAGTCGCGGGCGCGCCCTGCGGCGTCGTCCCAGCGCCGGGTGCGCAGCGCGCACCACGCGGAGCCCGCGCGCGCGTCGGCGGCGTACTCACCGCCCGGATCGGCCTCGAGCACGCGCGCGAAGCGGCCCTCGGCCTCCGCGTAGCGACCGGCGCGGAGCGCGGCGTCCGCGAGCAGGTAGCTCGCCGGGGCGTGCAGGTAGTCCGCGTCGAGCTCCAGCACGCGGGAGAGCGCGACCTCGGCCGGTTCGGTGCGGCCGAGCGCCAGCTCGCACTGGCCCAGGCGGAAACACACCTCGGCCTCGTAGTCGAAGTCGCGCAGCGCGGCGAGCTCGCGGAAGCGCGCGACGGCGGGCTCGAAGCGCTCGAGCTCGTAGAGCGCGGTCGCCAGCCGATAGCGCGCCAGGTCGGCCTTCGGGTGGTCCGAGCGCTCGCGCAAGAACTCCGTGGCCTCGCGCACCGCCATGTCCGTCATACCCTTGTCGAGCAGGCCGACGATGAACTGGTACTCGTCGTCCCCCTCGTCCCGGGGAGCGGCGAATGCGGTCGAGAGCGCGGCGATCAGGAGGACGATCCAGGTCGCCGCGACGGAGGGCTTTCGCATGGAGTGTCTGCCTCGAGGATTCGAGCCGGAGCCCGGGGCGGGAACGGGTTCCTACGCGCCCACCCGGAGACTATGTGGGAGCCTACGGCATCTTTCCGGTCGCCGCGGGAACAGTCCCTATCCCCGGAGCCGGCCGCGGTTGCGGTCGCGCCCCGGGCTCCCCCGCCCGGACCCGGGTGCGAGCCCCGGGGTGCAGGATCCCGTGCGCCGGTCCCGGTGCGCAGCAGCCGGGGCGGAGGAGCCGGCCCGCGGACGGACGCCGGGTCCGCGGACGCGGAGGCCCGACGCCCCACCGCGCCTGCAGGTCAGCGCTTGCGGCCGGTGAAGTAGATCCCGTAGGCGAGCCGGTGCGCGCTGGGCTTGTTCACCAGGAAGCGGTCGAGGAACTTCAAGGGCCAGGCCACGATGGACGCGGCCAGGAAGGCCGCGGTCGAGAGCGCCTTGAAGAAGACGTGGCGGCCCTCGAAGAGGAGCGCCACGTAGTACGTCCACAGCGTCGTGAGCGTGACCGTCGGTCCGATGTGAACGCCGTTGCGCACGGTCTCGAAGCCCGCGCGCTCCATCTCCATGGCGAGCCCCGGCACCGTCATGCGGCGGCAGTCGATCGGGTCGTCGTGGTACTGCTGCAGGAACGGCATCTCGATGTGCGCCATCCCGCCGGGTCGCACGACCCGGTGAATCTCCGCGATGAGCGCGTTCACGTCCTCGACGTGCTCGAAGAGGCCCGTGGCGATCACCGCGTCCACGGAGTCGTCGCGCAGCGGGAGGCGCTGGACGTCCGCCACGAGGTCGGTGTTGTGCAGGGCCAGGAAGTCCACGCAGACCGTCCGCGGCGAGACCTTGCGGCCGCCGGCACCGAGGTCGACGATGCGCGCGTCCGGGCCGAGGTCCGCGAGCACGCGCGGGATCTGCGGCTCCACCTGCCACGTCAGGCTCGGGAAGAAACGCTGGTAGTTGGTCTTGCCCCAGGGCATGGATGGAGACTCGGAGCGGAGGATCCGCGGCGGTGCGACGCCGGCTCGCCACGAGCGCGGCGCGCGATCCTACCCCCTCTCTTCGGCCGGATCCCGGACCGCGCCGCTCGAAATCCCGGGGCTCGAGGAGTCGCGGGACCGCGGTCGCGCGCATACGCTGGCGCGCCATGGCCGCTCCGGCGCGCAAGCTCCTGCTCTCGGGCACCGTCTTCGCCCTGCTCCTCCTGGGGCTGGAGGCGGGTCTGCGCGCGGTGGGCTTCCGGCACGAGTCGGTGGTCCAGTTCGGCTGGCCGCAGCCCGACCAGCTGGCGCGGTTCGACCCCGACCCGGAGCTCTTCTGGGTGATGCCGCAGCTGCCGGGCTTCAGCACCGCGGAGGGGTTCCCCTCGCCGGGCGGGCGCGAGATCGCGACGCCGAAGCCCGCGGGGACCTACCGCATGCTGTTCTTCGGCGACTCCTGTACCTGGGGCGGGTACCCCTTCGACGTCGAAAGCGTCCTGAACGAGCGCCGGCCCGTCGCGGACACGGTCTTCGAGGCCGTGGCGCTGGCGGTCTCGGGCTACACGTCCCACCAGGGACTCGTGCTCGCGCGACGGCACGCGGAGCGCATGGACGGCGACCTGGCGTTCGTGTACTTCGGCTGGAACGACCACTGGCGCGCGCG
>CAYGPA010000372.1:0-2449 GCA_964351535.1 uncultured Planctomycetaceae bacterium | reverse complement strand
TGGACGGCGACCTGGCGTTCGTGTACTTCGGCTGGAACGACCACTGGCGCGCGCGGGGGTCGATCGATCGCGACAAGCGCGTGGGCGATCGCGGGGGGCGCGAGCCGGCGGGGTCCGGGGCCGGCGGCGATCGTTCGCTGCTCGAGCGAGCGCGCGAGCACTCGCGGCTGCTGCAGCTCGCGCGCTACCTCGGCGGCGGACTGCGCGGGGCCGACGAGCCCCTCGACGAGCCGCGGGTGCCGCCGGAGCACTACCGCGAGAACCTGACCGCGCTGCACGACCACCTGGCCGGCCTGGGGGTCCCGGTCGTGTTCCTGACCGCGCCGACGGCCTACTACCGCCTGGGCGTGCCGCCCGAGCCCATCGAGAACGGCCTCGTCGGCAGCGCCGAGGAGGCGCTCGAGCAGCACCGGGCCTACAACGCGATCGTGCGCGAGGTCGCGGCGGCCACGGGCGCGCGGCTCGTCGACCTGGAGCGTCGCGTCGAGGAGCTCGACGAGCTCGAACCGCTGTTCCGCCGCGACGGCATCCACTTCACGCCCGCGGGCCGCGCGTGGATCGGCGAGACGCTGGCGACGTTCGTGTCCGCGAGCGTGCTCGCCGACTGACGCCCGTTCACAGGCAGAACGAGACCCAGAGGATGTCGGACATCCGCATCCCCACGCGCGAGGACCCCGCGTCGGCGAGGTTGAGGAAGCGGAAGTGCCGCGAGGTCCCCGCCATCCAGGGCTCGATCTCGACCGCCACGAGTGCGGAGCCGAAGGCGTCGAGCCGCTCGAGGTGGATCCAGTCCAGGGGTCGCGTCAGGCTGCGCAGCGGCGCCAGGATCGGACGCGTGCGCGGGTCGACGTCCAGGAAGAGGAACCCCGACTGGAACGGCGATCCGCCGGTGATGCGGATGTAGAACGACTCGCTGCGCGGCTTCGGATCGCCCTCGGCCGCGAGCTCCGGTTGCTGGCGCGCGCGAGCGGGCTCGAAGGTGCAGACCACGAGCGGCGCCGGCAGGCACTCGCACTCGTCGAGGCGCCCGTTGTGGTTCTGGTCGGCGGAGGGGTCGAGCTCGATCTCGCGCCGGTCGTCGAGCCCGTTGCCGTTGCAGTCGCGGGGCCGCACGCGCACCTCGACCAGGTCCTGGCTGAGCCGCGCACCGAGGACGCTGAGGCGCAGCACGTAGTCGCCCGGCTCGGTGAAGTCCACCTCGGTCTGCACCGACGACGGAGCCGCGAACCGCGCGCGGCCCGGGCCGCTGAGCATGGACCACTTCACGCGCTGCGGCATGCTCTCGATCATGAGGCTGTGCGCGGAGACGTCGTGCATCTCCGGGCCGATGTTCGTCATCGCGCCGGTGGTGAGGTCGATGTGCTGGACCTGGCCCATCCGGATGCCGTCTTCGTCGCGGTAGGCCAGGACCCCGTAGATCTCGCCCTCGTACTCGTCCAGCTCGTCGAAGAACGCGCCGCGTCGCAGGCGCAGTTTCAGGTAGGGCTGGGTCCGCCCGGTCGCGGGGTCGATCGTGAACAGCTCGTCGGTCTTCGAGTCGTAGGCGATGATGCGGCCGGAGCGATCGTGGTAAGCCATCCCCTTGATCTCGTCGTAGGGCAGTCGGTCCCCGATGTGCTGGGTGGTCCCCCGGCGGATGTCGATCGTCATCAGCTGATCGAGCTTGCCGTCGGTCGCGTAGGCGTCGACGACGCAGGACGCCTCCGATGGGCGTGCACTCGGCCGAGAGCTCGTCCAGCCGATAGAAGCGCTTGCGCCCGGTCTCGATCCCGTAGATCACGCCGTCGATGCGCACGACGTCGCTGGGCCAGCCGAACTTGACGGAGGGATTGTCCTTCTGAACCAGCGGACCGAAGACCTCGAACCCGGTGTCCGAGTGGTAGAGGATCATCCGGTTCTCGGTCTCCTTGTTCCCGTCACCCGCCCAGAAGTGGATCGGGGCGAGGCCGGAGACCGTCCCGGCCAGCGTCACGGACTCTCCGAACTCGAGTTCCAGGTCCGGCCCGGCGTCCACGGCGACCGTGGGTGACTCCACGGCGCGGCCCGGCGCCTGGAGCTGGACCGGCGCAGCGCGCCGCGGAGACTGCGCAGCCGCGACGGGCGCCGGCGCGCCGGCCAGCAGGAGGAGGATCCAGGCATTCATGGGGGGAGGGCCCGCGGAGGCGGATGCCGTTTAGCACCTGGCACCGGCGCGGTCCAGGAGCGCTCAGCGTCGGTCCCCCGCTTCCTCCATCGTAGTCCCCGACGCGGGAGTCGATTCCGCGGCTCGCTCGACGGGCCGAGCGCGCGCTTCGGCGTCGGGCGCGGACGAGGACCCCGTCGAACCCCGGGAAGTGCCGAGAGCCCCGCGACCCTGGGGCCGGCGGGGCTCTCGGTGTGGAATCCGGACCCGGCCCGCGCGCCGATCCGACGGCGACCGCGGGCGGATCGCGTTCCAGGCTAGGGGAGG
>CAYGPA010000371.1:0-5823 GCA_964351535.1 uncultured Planctomycetaceae bacterium | reverse complement strand
TCCCGCGGACGCCAGCGAGCGGATCGTGCGCGGCACGCCCGTGGCGCCCGGCGTGGCGCTCGGGCCCGTTCACCTGAAGGACTACGACCTGACGCACGCGCCGGCCACGCGCATCTCGCAGGAGAAGGCCGAGGACGAGCTGAACCGCTTCCACCGCGCCCTCGTCCACGCGCGCGAGCAGCTCGTCGACCTGCGCAAGCAGCTCGAGGGGCACGTGCCCGTCGACGACGCGCGCATCCTCGACGTGCACGTCGCGTACCTGAAGGACTCGGTGTTCATCTCCGACGTCGAGAACCAGATCCTCAACGAGCAGATGAGCCTCGAAGCCGCGATCGCCAAGGTGATCTCCGACTTCGACCGCATCTTCCGCCTCGTGCAGAACGAGACGCTGCGCGACCGCGCCGTCGACCTGCGCGACGTGGGGATCCGCGTGCTGCGCTTCCTCGAGCGCGAGCGCACCGACGGCGACGACGAGGACGAGCGCCTGCCCGCCGACTACGTGCTCGTCGCGAAGGAGCTGTCGATCGTCGACATGTTCAACCTGTCGAACCGGCACGTGCTCGGGATCCTGACGGAGGAGGGCGGCCTCGCGAGCCACGCGGCGATCCTCGCGCGCTCGATGCGCATTCCCACGATCACCGGCATTCCCGGTCTGCTCGAGAGCGCCGTCGAAGGCGACCTCGTGCTCGTCGACGGCACCGAGGGCGTCGCGCGCTTCGAGCCCGACGAGCGCCTGGTGAGCGAGTACCGCAGCAAGAACGACGAGTCCGCCGCGGGTCTGTCGATCCGGGTGCCCGACGCGCCCCTCGGGACGCTCGCCACGCGCGACGGCGAGGCGGTGCGCGCCTCGGCGGCCGCCGGGACCCTCGAGGACGTCGAGCAGGCCGCGTCGATCGAGGTCGCTTCGGTCGGCCTGTACCGCACCGAGCTCCTGTACCTCGTGGACAAGGACCCGCCGTCGGTCGAGGCGCTGCGCGCGCACTACGCCGCCGTGCTCGAGCACGCCGGCGGCGTGCCCGTGACCTTCCGGCTGCTGGACGCCGACTCGAGCCACGAGGTCTCCTACCTCCACCCGGTTCGCGAGCGCAATCCGGCCCTCGGACGCACGGGAGTCCGCGCGCTGCTGCACCACGAGGGGCTCCTGCGCACGCAGATCCAGGCGCTCCTGCGCGCGTCGACCGCCGGACCGATGCGCATCGCCGTTCCGTTCGTCATCGACTGCGGCGAGCTGCGGCGCGTCCGCGAGCTCCTGTTCGAGGAGCGCGTCGAGCTGCGCAAGGCAGGCCAGGCCTACCGCGAGGACGTACCGCTCGGCATCGTCCTCGAGACGCCCGCCGCCCTCCTCGGCGTCCGCGACCTCGCGTCGGAGGCGGACTTCCTGATCGTGGGGCTCGACTCGCTCGTCCAGTTCATCCTGGCCGCGGATCGCGAGAACAGCGCGCTCTCCAACTACTTCGAGTCGCTGCACCCGTTCGTGCTGCGCGCGCTGCTCGAGACCCGCGAGGTCTGCGCCGAGCTGGGCAAGCCGCTGTCCGTGTTCGGCGTGTCGGTGCTCGCTCCGTCGATCCTGCCGCTGCTGGTCGGTGCGGGCCTGCGCGACTTCTGCATCCCGGCCGCCCAGGCCGCGGAGTTCGCGGAGCGCATCCGCCGGCTCGACGCGGGCGAGGTGACGGCGGAGGCCGAGACCGCGGCTCGCGGCTCGTGCCAGGCCGACACGCTGTCGATCGCCGACGCCCACCGGCACGGCTGGGACTGAGCGCGCGTCCGCAGTGCGCGATCCGGGCGATCCAGACGCGCCGGGCCTTCGCGATCAGCGCGTCGCGGCGCCGACGACGCGGGTCGGCTGCAGCACGGGACGGACCGCGTGCCCGGTCCCGCCCTCGAAGCTCGCGGCCATGGCGTCCGCAACGGCCGCGTCCCCGTCGCGCGGGCCGATCGCGAGCAGCGCCGAGCCGCTGCCGCTGATGGTCGCGAGCCACGCACCCGCATCCCGCGCGGCGCGCAGCGCGAGTTCCGCGCGCGGAATCAGCGGCAGGCGGTGCCGCACGTGGAGGCGGTCCTCGCCGCCGAGCCGCAGCAGCTCGGGATCGGCCGTGCGCAGGCCCTCCAGCAGCAGCGCGAGTCGACGCGGGTTCTCGACCGCATCCGCGAACGGGACGGCGTCGGGCAGAACCTCGCGCGCGCGGCGCGTCGTCACGGGATCCGGCGGCCAGGCGACCGACCAGCCCAGCTCGGGATGGAGGGGCAGGGAGACGACCCGCGGCGGCCGATCGGCGAGCGGGACCGCGAGGCACAGCCCGCCCGACAGGACCGGGACGATGTTGTCGGGGTGCCCTTCGAGCTCGACGCCGAGCCGCAGCAGCTCCGCGGCGTGGACCGGGCGGTCCGCGAACGCCGCCCCGAGGCTGAGCCCGGCCGCGATGGCCGCCGCGCTGCTGCCGAGGCCGCGCGCGATCGGAATGGCGGACGCGACCTGCAGCCGCAGCCGCGGCGCGCCCGGTGCGAACGCGGCGCGCGCCGCGCGCAGGCCGGTGAGCAGCAGGTCGTGCGCCGGGGCGGGCCAGTCGAGCCCCTGCCCACCCGCGCGCGTCGCGGAGTCCGCCTCGACCCGGTCCTCGCCTTCGACCACGCCCAGAACGCGCACCTCCAGGTAGAGCGACAGTGCCAGGCCCAGCGCGTCGAAGCCCGGCCCGAGGTTCGACGTGGAGGCGGGGACCCGTACGGAGAGCCCCGGTCCGCGCGCGCCGGCGGAGTCCGCGTCGGCGGGGCCGGGGAAGGGAGTGCCGGGGTCTTGGGCCATGCGGGTTCGAGGAGCTGGTGGAGGCGCCGGGGACATGCGGGGGCTTCGGGCGCGCTCCCCCGCCCGGGGGATGAGACCGGCCGGGGTCCGAGGGGTTGCGGATTCCTTCGCGCCGAGTTCGATTTCGGCCGGGGAGCCCCCTCCCCTTGGGCTTGCGGGAAATCCTAACACCAGATACTGTGGCGCCGACGGAGGGGATCCCGCGCCGCTCGTCCGAGAATCGACGTGGGGGACCTGCAAGTCCATCGCCTTGCCCTGACACCGCTGGGGCAGCCCATCGAGCCTCGACCCGTCCACACCGGATGGGGCAGGCGGGCCTCGCTCCGGGGGAGTCGAATCCGCGGGAGACCCCCGCGGGACTCTGAGAGGAGACGCTCGATGGCCGACGAGAAGGAACGCTTCACCTCGCGCCTGTCCACGATCCCGGGGATTCGCACCATGCCGTCGATCGGCGACTGGGTGCTCCTGAGCGTGCCCGACCCCAGCGACGTCGCGCGCCGCGTGAACCGTCGCTTCGACGTGAGCCCCCTGAGCGTGCCGCGGCACATCAGCGGCGCCGTCCGGGTCACGATCCGAGATCCGAAGACCAACGAACTGGTCATCACGACCCTGCGCGAGATCCTGGCAGCCTGAGAGGCCGAAGCGGAGGCCCGCCCCGTCCCTCGCTCTCCGGGTGAGGGACGGGAGTCCCAGGCAGCATGGAGCGCCGCCCGTCGCTATCGTGGGCCGGCCTGCAACTCCTGCCCGGGACCACGATGCCTCCGCCGACGATCCTTCCGCCGACCCTCGCCCTGTCGCTGCTTCTCCTCGGAGCCTCCGAGCAGGGAGTCGCGCGAGACCCCGCCGTCACCGCCGCGGAGCTCGAGGCCCACGTGCGCATGCTGGCCTCCGACGAGATGGAGGGGCGCGCGACCGGGACGCCGGGGGAGCGGCGCGCGGCCGAGTACCTGGCCGCGGAGCTCGCGGCCGTCGGCGCCGAACCGGCGGGCGACGACGGCTCGTTCCTGCAGCGCGTGCCCCTGTGGCGCTGGCGCGTCTCGGAGGGGCCGGACCTGCGGCTCGCCGCACCCGGTGGGACCCCGCGAGTCGCGGACCACGGCGCGGACTACGACGTGGTCGTCCTCGGCAGCGCGCGCGGCTCCCTGCGGGTCGTCACCGTGGAGGAGGCGGCCGACGTGCCGGATCCCGACGCGGAGGTCGCGCTCTTCCTCGACGCGAGCTGGTCGCGGGCGCGCGGCTGGCTCCAGGAGTCGGGAGCGGTCGAAGGCGTCGGGTTCGGCGCGCTGCTCGTGCGCGGTTCCGACGGGGCGCGCGCGGCGCGCGAGTTCCGGGTCTCCGGCCGCCTGCAGCTCGAGAGCGCCGAGGCCGGCGCGGACGCGGCCGCACCCCCGCGGCTGCGAGTTCACGGCGACGCGCTGCGCGAGCTGCGCTCCGGGGAGGTCGCGTCCGTCGAGCTCGTCCTCGGCGCTGGACGCGAGAGCGTCGACGCCTTCAACGTGGTCGGGGTGATCCCCGCGGCCGTCGATGCCTCGCGGCCGGAGCTCGCGAAGCAGGCCCTGGTCCTGTCGGCGCACTTCGACCACCTGGGCGTGCGCTCCGACGTGCCCGAGGGAGAGGACGCGGTGTTCAACGGGGCCGACGACGACGCCTCGGGATGCGCGGCGGTCCTCGAGCTGGCCGGGACCTGGCAGGGGCGCGAGGCCCCCGCGAGGCCGATCGTCCTGCTGCTCGCGACCGGCGAGGAGCGCGGCCTGCTGGGCACGCGCTACTACCTGCAGCATCCCCCGGTGCCGCTCGCGGAGACGCTCTGCAACGTGAACTTCGAGATGATCGGCCGACCGGACGCCAAGGTCGGCGGGCCCGGGGTGCTGTGGCTCTCGGGATTCGAGCGCTCGAACCTGGGACCGGCTTGCGACGAGCTCGGGCTGGCGGTCCGGCCCGACCCGCGACCCGATCAGCACTTCTTCGAGCGCTCGGACAACTATGCCTTCGCGCTCCTCGGAATCGTCGCGCAGACCTTCTCGAGCTACGACCTGCACACGGACTACCACACGGTCCACGACGAGGCCGACGCGCTGGACTATGCGCACATGGAGCGCGTGGTGAGGTCGATGGAGAGACTCGTGCAGGCCATCGCGGGCGGTGACCTGGAGCCCGCGTGGCTTCCCGGCGGCGCACCCGAGAGGCGCTGAGGCGGCCGCTCGCTGTTGGCGATCGCCGACCCCCGGGGTAGGATCCCCGCCCCTTTCTCACCCCCCGCGCGAGGAGCGCTGATCCATGGCCACCGCCACCCGCAACCGCAAGAACAAGAAGCCGTCGAAGGAGAGCGCGTCGAAGCGTGGCGCGAAGCCCGAGGTCGAGGACGGCGAAGTCGTCCACGCGGCGGCGAAGAAGGAGGGGCGCGTGGCCCAGGACAAGAAGAAGGGCAAGGGCAAGGGCAAGGCCAAGAAGAAGGACGGCAAGAAGGGGCGCAAGGACAAGCGCACCTTCAGCGCCAAGTCCGCCGACAAGTACGAGCTGTACCAGATGGCGGTGCAGGCGCCGGAGTCGGACCTCGACTTCATCAACCGCACCTACAAGAAGCGCAACGGACGCAAGCCCCTGACGCTGTGCGAGGACTTCTGCGGCACGGCGCTGATGTGCTCGATGTGGGTGGATCAGGGCCGCGAGCACCGCGCGTTCGGCTTCGACAACGATCCCGAGCCGGTCGACTGGGGGCGCGAGCACAACCTGGAGCCGCTCGGCGACGCCGCCGAGCGCGTGGACATCCGCCTCGAGGACGTGCGCTCGATCTCGCCCGAGCCCGTGGACGTCCGCGTCGGCTTCAACTTCTCGTGGTCGGTGTTCACGACGCGCGCCGAGATGCTCGAGTACTTCCGCGCCGCCCGCGCCAGCCTGACCGAGGGCGGGCTGTTCATGATCGACATGCACGGCGGCCCGGAGTCGATCGAGGAGCTCGAGGAGGAGCGCTCGATCGACGGCAAGTTCAAGTACGTCTGGGAGCAGCTCTACTACTGGCCCGG
>CAYGPA010000370.1:0-5839 GCA_964351535.1 uncultured Planctomycetaceae bacterium | reverse complement strand
CGGGCCCGGGGAGCCGCGTCGGCCCGGGCCCGGCGCGCGGCGCCCGGCAGGTGCGCGAGCGCGACGGCGCCGAGACCGTAGGCGAGGAACGTGATCAGCTCGAGCAGGCGCAGGCGCTCGTTGATGGCGAAGTACCCGGCGAGGGACGCGACCACGGCGACCAGGGTCCAGCGCAGGGAGGACGGGCCGAGCCCCCCCGCCAGGTGACCGCGCGACGCGGCGATGGCGAACGCGGCGAGCGACGTGAACGCGAGGAGCAGCGCCCCCACCTGCAGCCAGAAGAGCGGCGCGCCGTACTTCTCGGAGAGCCAGCCGTGCTGCAGCAGCCACTGCGAGACGGCGGCGAGCGCCGCGATCGCCGCGGGCACCGCGACGACCGTGGCCAGGCGCTCGCGCGGCGAACGCGCGCGGAGCGAGCTCCGGGCCGACTCCGGGTCGGACCGCGGGCCCGTCATCCGTCGTCTCCCCGCTCGCTCGCCGCGCCCTCCTCCACGCGGGCCGCACCGTTCAAGAGGCCCGCGAGGAACGGCGCGAAGGCGCGCCCCGCGTGCGCGTTGCCGCGGACGTTGAAGTGCGTGTCCTGCAGCTTGTAGAGGTGGCGCCCGCCGTCGGCCAGCGGCTCGACCGCGCGCAGCAGCGGCAAGAGATCGAGGTACGGGAGGTTTCTCTCGTCCAGCCACGCGCGCACGGAGTCCTGGATCAGGTCGCGCTCGAGCTCGTCCTCGGGAATGCTCGGAGGCACGTCCTTCAGGCGCTCCCAGAGGGCGTCCTCGACCTGGAACTCGTCGGGGATCAACAGGAAGGCGACCGGAACGTCACCGGCGGTCGCGAGGATCTCCGTCAGCGAGTCGAACAGCGGTTCGAAGTCCGACGTCCCGGACCAACAGCACTGCACGACGCGGTTCTTCTCGATGAAGAGGAAGCTCTGCTCGCTGAACGTGGGCTCCTCCAGCAGCGGGTCGTCGAGCCACGGCAGCGCCGCGTGGAGCTCCTCCATCGAGCCGTACAGGCGGTTGGAGAACTCCACGGGCGACGGCTCGACCGTGCGCGTCTCGCGCTCGCGGCGCAGCGAGCGCAGGCGCTTGACCGTCATGGCCGTCCGCAGGTCGCGCCGGTTGAACCACGGCGCGAGGCACGCTCCGGGGCCTGTCGGCTCGATCCAGATCTCCGAGTCGTTGCCGAGGAACAGGCTGATCACGACCAGGTCCGGATCCAGGGGCAGCGCCTGCTCGCGCAGCAGGAGCTCGTACTCGAGCGGCCCGATGGCGCCCACGCCGATGTTGTAGATCTCGATCCCGGGCAGCGCGGCGTCGAGCTGCTTCTCGGCCACGGTCGTGAAGTGGAAGGGATAGGGAACGACGCCCTGGCTGAAGGAGTCCCCGATCGTCGCGACCAGGGGCGCGTCGAGCGGACCCAGCGCGCGCTCGGTGTCGTAGTTCGCCTCGCGGTTCAGCGGGAAGCCGAAGCGCGGGGAACCCGGCTCCCAGGTGTTGCGATCGATCCGGTCGCGCGCCGACAGCGTGTCGAAGTCGAGCAGGGGGGCGTCGGAGAACCACGGCGCGACGCGCAGCGCACCCTCGGCGAGGAACGGCAGCAGGCAGAGATTGAAGACGACGAAGTCGAGGAACCGTGCGGGACGCGAGAACGGCCGCTCGCTGCGCCGAACGACGAACGGCAACAGCGCCGCCGCCACCGCCGAGACGGGTACGAACACCCGCACCCAGGCGTCGTAGTCGAAGGGCTGGAAGAGCGCGAGCTTCACCCCCGTGGCGAGGGCGAACAGGACGAACGCGAAGCGCAGCGGCGCGAACGACGTCGAGCGCCAGCGGCCGCCCGTCCACATGGAGAGGCACGCTCCCCCGGCGGCGCAGGCGAGGCCGAAGGTCGCCAGGTCCGTCGCGTAGCGCAGCAGCGACGGCGACATGCCCCGGCTCCCGACGTAGCTCAGGTCGTGGAGCGCCAGCCGGCCCACGAGCACGAGAACCGCGAACACGAGGAGATGGTGCAGCGCGAGGCCGAGCCCGCTCCGCGGCCGCACGCTCTCGGGCCTCTCGCCCACCGCGTCGCGGCCCTCTCCGACCGAGGCGCTCACGTCGCTCGCGTCGGTCTCAGCAGGGAGACGCCGTCCATCTCGGGCGACTTCGGAATCCCCGCGACGTCGAGCAGCGTCGGCGCGACGTCGGCCAGGATGCCCATGGGCCGCAGCTCCACGCCCTTCAGGGCATCGCACGCCAGAACGATCGGCACCGGGTTGGTCGTGTGCGCCGTGTGGGGCTGGTCGTGCTCCGCGTCCCAGAGCATCTCGGCGTTGCCGTGGTCGGCCGTGATGCAGACGAGACCGCCGCGTTCGGTGACCCTGGGCACGATCGCGGCCAGGCACGCGTCCACGGCCTCGACCGCGCGGCAGGCGGCCTGGTAGTCGCCCGTGTGCCCCACCATGTCGGCGTTGGCGAAGTTGATCACGTAGACGTCGGTCTCGTCGCGCTCCAAAGACGCCAGGATCTTGTCGCGCACCTCGAAGGCGCTCATCTCGGGCTTCAGGTCGTAGGTGGCGACCCTGGGGCTCGGAACGAGCGTGCGCGTCTCGCCCGGCGCGGGCGCCTCGACGCCGCCGTTGAAGAAGAACGTCACGTGCGCGTACTTCTCGGTCTCGGCGATGCGCTCCTGGCGCAGCCCGGCCGCGCTGACGACGTCGGTGAAGAGCCCCTTCAGGTGCGTGGGCGGGTAGGCCACCGGGAACGGGAAGTCGTCGCGGTACTGCGTCATCGTGACGATGTCGATCTTCGGCGGCGCTCCGCGCTCGAAGCCGTCGAAGTCGGGCGCGTACAGCGCCAGGCAGATCTGCCGCATGCGGTCCGCGCGGTAGTTGAAGCAGATCAGCCCGTCGCCGTCGCGCAGGCGACCCTCGTCGGGCTCGCCGACGACGTAGGGCTCGACGAACTCGTCGCCCTTGTCGTCGACCTCGTACGAACGGCGCAGCGCCTCCTTGGCCGAGGGGACCCGCTGTCCCACGCCGCGCACGAAGAGGTCGTAGGCGCGCTGCACGCGCTCCCAGCGCTGGTCGCGGTCCATGGCCCAGTAGCGCCCGATCACCGACGCGATGCGGCCGACGCCGGCCTCCTTCAGGTCGCGCTCGAGCGTCTCGACGTAGCCCGCGCCCGAGCGCGGCGGCGTGTCGCGCCCGTCGAGCATGGCGTGGACGAAGACGCGCTCGGCGGAGAGCCCGCGACGCGCGGCGAGCTTCAGCAGGTTGCGCAGGTGGTGGTCGGACGAGTGCACCCCGCCGTCGCTGACGAGCCCCAGGAGGTGCAGCGACGTGCCGCGCTTCGCGACGTCGTCCAGCACGCGCGTCAGCGCGCCGTTCTCGAAGAAGTCGCCGTCCTCGATCGACTTGTCGATGCGCGTGACGTCCTGGTACACGACGCGTCCCGCGCCGAGGTTCAGGTGTCCGACCTCGCTGTTGCCCATCAGGTCGAGGGGCAGACCGACCTCGTGGCCCGACGCGGACAGGAGCGCGTGCGGATAGCGCTCCAGCAGCGAGTGGAAGAACGGCGAGTGCCGCAGGATCGCGTTGCTCTCGTTCCCGTCGCGGTGTCCCCAGCCGTCGAGGACGATCAGGAGCAGCGGGCGGGCCTTCACGCGACCCTCCCGTTCGCCGCCGCGGCCGCGCGGGGCCCGACCGGTGCGCGGGGGCGCCGGCGGCCCTCGCGAGCGCGCGCGGTGCGTGCCATACTGGCCGCCGCGCCGGCGGGATCCGCGTTGCGAGCGACCCGGCGCGGGTCTACAGGAGTCATCGACATGGCAGCAATCCCCTTGGAAGAGCCCCGCACCTCGGACCGGTCCGCGGGTGCGGGCCAGGCAGTCTATCCGACCCGCCGCACCCTCGCGCCCGCCCTCGCGTCTCGGCGGAAGGCCCGACGCACGCTCCGGCGGGCCGGCCTGGCCCTGCTGCTCGCGGCGGGCGCGGCGACCGCGGGCTGCGCCACGAACCCCGTGACCGGCCGACATTCCTTCAACGCCTTCACGGTCGAGCAGGACATCGAGCTCGGTACCCAGGCCTACCAGGAGTACCTGGCCCAGGCCAACGTGGTCCGCTCGGGCGCCCAGGCCGACATGGTCAAGCGCGTGATGCGGCGCATCGCCGCGGCCGCGGAGACGTACTACGAAGCGAGCAGCATGCCCTTCGAGTGGGAGGTCGAGCTCGTCGACGAGCCCGAGACCGTCAACGCCTTCGCCCTGCCGGGCGGCAAGATGGTCGTCTACACGGGCATCCTGCCCGTCTCCGAGAGCGAGACGGGCCTGGCCGTGATCATGGGCCACGAGGTCGGCCACGCCCTGGCGCGCCACGGCACCGAACGCATGAGCCTGCACCTCGGCGTCGACACGGCGAGGCAGCTGCTGCTCGGCGACCAGGCCGCGGAATCGGCCGACATGGTCATGGGCCTCGTCCTGACGCTGCCCCACGGCCGCAACCAGGAGACCGACGCCGACCGCACGGGCCTGCTGCTGATGGCGCGGGCCGGCTACGACCCCCGCGAGGCCGTGGACTTCTGGGGGCGCATGTCCCAGCTCGGTGGCGACAAGCCGCCCGAGCTCCTCTCGACGCACCCCTCGGACGCGACGCGGATGGCCACGCTCGAGGAGATGATGCCCGATGCCCTGCAAGAATGGCAGGCCAGCACCGGGGCCGCGACGCCCTGAGGCGAGATTCCCGAACGCACAAGCCCTTTCCCAGCAAGGACTTCGGACCAATCCTCGGCCCCGGTGTAGGGGATGGGCACCGGAGTTCCTAGGTTGAGGATGTCTTCCTTGCGCCCTCTCCAACGGAGGAGAGGCCGGGGAAGCCCGGCGGCCCCACGCCGGGTCCCATACAGGAGGGACCATGGGCTGGAACTGGTACATCGAGACCCCCGATTCCCGCGCCGCCCGCCGACGGGCTGACGCCAGCGGTTCGACCGCGACGCCAGGGCCCGAGGAATCGGGCCCCGAGGGGTCCGGCGAGGACCCCGAGAGGCCACGAACCGAACGGCTCCGGCCCGGCCTCGCGCCGGCGGGCGGCCCCCGGCCCGCCGCCCGTTCCTCCGCCCGGCCCGCACCCCGCTTCCTGCGGGGAGGTCCGCGATGAAGATCGCCTTCGCCACTCCCGAGTTCACGGGCCTCGTGCGGCGCACGAACCTGGCCGACCTCGCTCGCGCCCTCCCGATCGCGCTGCGCGCGGCCGGCACGGACGTGCGCGTCTTCCTGCCCTGGACCAAGGACGTCGAGACCGGCGACCTGGAAGACCTGAAGCTCATCGGCACGATCGCCGTCAAGGACGAGCGCGGGAAGCGCGAGTTCGAGATCCACAAGGGGATGCTGGGCGAGCTCCCCATCCACCTGCTCTCCAACGACCCGTTCTTCGCCGACCGCCACCCCTACGGGGACCAGGACGGTCCGTACCTCGACAACTGGCGCCGCTACGCGCTGTTCGCGCGCGCGGTGCTCGCGGCGACCCAGCCGCTGCGCTTCCAGCCCGACGTGTTCCACTGCGTCGACTGGACCACGGGGCTCATCCCGCTGCTGCATCGCCTCGAGTACGTCGACCGCGGCCGCGACCATCCGTCCACGGGGGCGGGGACCTTCTTCGGCATCCACAACCTGGCGATCCAGGGCAGCTTCGAGCGCGAGATCCTGCCGCGCGTCGGACTCCCCCACCGCGTGTTCACCGGCGTGCACGGCATCGAGCTCGGCGGGAAGGTCAACTACCTCAAGGCCGGCGCGGAGTTCTGCACGATCCTCGGCACGCACTCGCCCGGCCACGCGCTGCGCATCCAGGAGCAGGACCGCGGCTACGGCCTCG
>CAYGPA010000369.1:0-5922 GCA_964351535.1 uncultured Planctomycetaceae bacterium | reverse complement strand
GAGCCGCACGTGGTCGACGGCGACCTCGGCGGGGAATTCGAGCAGCAGCGCGCCGCCGCGCGGGGCCGCGGGCGCCCAGGCCGTCTCCGGGTCGCCGTCGAGAGCGCGCGCGGCGCCCCAGGCCGCCTCCCCGGCCGGTCCGCCGAGCACCTGGGTCGCCGCGGCGCGCGCGTCCAGCGCGAGGTTCCCCTGCGCGGCGCCGGCGGCGGCGCGCCAGCTCGCCAGGGCGCGGAGAGCGCCCGCGGCGACGCGACCGTCCTGCGCGAGCGGCAGGTCGATGCGCAGCGTCGCGCCTCGGCCGACGCTCGCGGCGTGCGCGGCCGCGAGTCGCTCGGCCTCGGCGGGATCGTCCGCGAGGACGAAGCGGGCCTGCGCCGGCACCCAGCGCGCGCCGTCCTCGTCGCCGGCGCGCAGCACGGTCGGCAGGACCTCGTCGCGGGGCAGGTTGCCCTTGCGCAGCGTCGCCCAGTGCACCTCGGCGACCTCGGCGGCGCGCAGCGTGCGCGCGTCCGGTCCGAGCGGTCCGCACACGACGGCACCGGGCCGCAGCGCGCGCACGGCCTCCTCCAGCTCGCGCGGAACCCGCGGGCGCTCGGGGTCCGCGGGGCGCTCGAAGGCCACCGAGTGCACGGGGCCGAGGGCCGCGAGCAGTTCCTCGACGTGTTGCACCTGCGCGGCGAGGTCCTCGTCCTCGAGGTCGATCACGAGCCCCAGCGGGAGGCCGGCCGCGGTGCAGGCGGCGGCCATCGGCAGCGCGCGCTCGAGGGCCGCGGGACCCGCGCCGGGCGCGACCAGCACGGCGTCCAGGCCGGCCTCCACGCACGCGCCCGCGACGGCTTCCGCGTCGCAGCCGGCGCGCCGCAGGTCGACGAAGGCCGAGACCTCGAGGGCCTGCCAGGCGAGCTGGGCGGCGGTCGGAACCGGCGTGACCGGCGGAAGCTGCGGCTCCTGAGCCGAGGGCGCCGCGGGAGCGAGGAGGAGGAGCGCCGAGAGCGGGGAAATCGCGCGGAGAATGCAGGGGTGCATGCTTGCCATCCGATGAAGGGGGGTCTCAACTCCGCCATCATTCCGCGCGCCGGGCGCGAATCCAAGAAGGGGAACATGGAGCAGCTCGACGAGGGGATCTGGTGGGTCGACACGGGCGTCGAAGGCCCGCGCGTGGGCATCTCCTTCGGGGTGCACGGCAACGAGCAGCCGCCGATCGATGCCGGCCTGCGCCTGCGTGACGAGCTCGCGACGGGCGCGCTGCGGCCGGCCGCGGGCGCGCTGCTGCTGCTGCACGCCAACCCGCGCGCCAGCGCGATCGACCAGCGCTGGTCGGAGGGCGGCGTCGACCTCAACCGCTGCTTCCATCGCGACGTGCTCGCCCGCGCGCCGCAACTGCACGAGGAGGAGCGGGCCCGGCGGATCGCGGCCGTGCTCGAGGAGCGCGACGTGCGCGTCCTGATCGACTTCCACTGCACCGTCGAACCCGGCGAGCGCTTCGCGATGCACCACCCGTCCGCCGCGGACGCCGACCACCTGCGCGCGACCGCGCTGCTCGAGGCCGAGGTCGTGCTGGCGGACCCCGACCTGCACTTCGGGGCGGTCTCGCTCGACGAGTGGATGACGACGCGCGGGCGCGTCGGAGTCTGCTACGAGACCGGCTGGATCCGGGATCCGCGCACGACGCCGGAGTCGGTCCACGGCGAGATGCTGAACGTACTGCGCGGCTACGGCGTGCTGCCGGGCGAGGCGCGCGTGTACGAGGGCAAGCGCCGCATCGAGCTCGTGCGCGCGCTCGCGTGCGCGGCGGAGGGCTTCGCCTGGAGCGACGGCGTGGGCGAGAACCTCCAGGAGGTCCCCGCCGGCACGGTCCTCGGCCGCTACGGCGACGGTCGCGAGGAGCGCCTCGACTCCGAGTCCACGCTGATCTTCCCGAAGAAGCGCCCGGAGCTGGTCCAGGTCGGCAAGCCGCTGGTCTACCTCGCCCGGCGCATGCCGGGCTGAGCGGGCGTCCGCTCAGGGTCCTTCCGCGCGCTCTTCCTCGGGGTCGTCCGTCGCCGGCAGCTCGTCCGCGGGCTCCTCGCTCGGGCGCGCCTTGCCGACGAACGCGAGGGGCAGGATGCCGCCGAGGACCATGCCCGTACCGAGCATGTCGAGGGGGTGGCCTCAGCAGAAGGCGAGCTTGAGGGCGAAGCCGCCGGCGGCGACTCCGGCGAGGACGATGTAGAGGGCCTTGGTCGTCATGCGGGAAGCTCCCGGCAGCTGGTCGCGCTGCCGCGCTCATCGTATCGGACGCGCCGAGGGAGGAATCACCCGGTGCGCCCGTAAGAGAACGGCTAACTCCCGGCGGGCAGCTCCAGCGGCGGTCGCTCGGCGAGCAGGTTCAGGTTCGCCTCCTCGACCTTCGCGCGGAAGGCGGCCACGTCGCCCGCGAGCAGCGCGTTGAGCTCCTCGAGGCCCGCGGCCAGCGCCTGCTCGGCGGTCCGGATCGCGGCCTGGTGCGCGCGCGTCGGCGCGCTCCAGCTCGATCCCACCTGCCACTGGGCGTCGCCGAGGCGCGCCGACACGTGGTCGTCGGCGACGATGCCCTTCGTGTCGGGCGGCGACCACAGCGTGCGCTCGAGCTCGGTCAGCTGCTTCTTCAGAGCCTTGCCCGCCTCGACGAGCTCCCCGTGGGGCTCCTCCTCGGAGCCCGGAGGCCGCGCTTCGCGCGCGCGGGCGAGCACGGCGTCGACGTCCGCTCGCGTCCCGCGCAGCCGCTCGAGAGCCTCGGCCAGCGTTCCCTGCAGGGCGCCCAGTCTCTCGCGCGCCGCGAGGTTGGCGCGGCGATCGGCGACCGGGACGGGATGGCGTGGGTCGGCGCGCACGGTGACGAGGGTCTCGGCCGCGTGCTCGCCGCGCGTGACCCGCAGGCGATAGGTTCCCGGCAGCACCTGGGCTCCGGCGGGCTCCGCCTCGCGGTCGAAGTCGTCGTCCTCGAGGCTGCCGGGTCCGCGCTGGCCGCTGCGGCGCAGGTCCCACGTGAAGCGGTTGAGGCCCTGCCGCACGTCGAAGTCGATGCGGCGGATGCGCGCGCCGTCGGCGTCGAAGACCTCGAGGCGCGCTTCGTTCTCGTCCTGGTCCTCGTCCTCGTCGTCGGCCGCCTCCTCGTCTTCGTCGTCGGGCTCCGCCTCCGCCGCGGCGGACTTGCGCGCGCGCTCGGCGTCCGGATCGGGGTGGGGCAGCTCGGGATCGGTGAGCCACAGGGAGAGCTGCGCGCCGTAGGGTCGGTTGGCGCCGCGGAACTCCTCGTGGGCGGGGAAGCGCGACTCCGCGGTCTGCCGGATCGTGTGCTGGACGGTTTCGCGCACCGGGAAGACGTGCAGCGGCGCCTCCGCGAGCGCCGGCGTCAGGTCGCGCAGCGGCGTGACGTCGTCGAGCACGAAGGCCGCGCGTCCGTGCGTGCCGATCACCAGGTCGTGGTCCCGCGGGTGGACGACCAGCGCGCGCACGCCGACGGTCGGCAGGCCGTGGGTCCACTTGGACCACCGGGCACCGCCGTCGGTCGTGAACCAGAGGCCGAACTCGGTGCCGAGGAACAAGAGGTCGCGGTCCACGGGATCCTGCTCGATCGCGTGCGCGTAGCCGTCGAGCGCGTCGGTCGCGAGGCTCTCGAACGTCGCGCCGTGGTCGCGGGTGCGGAACACGTAGGGCGTCCAGTCGGAAGTGCGGTGGCCGTCGAGGACGACGAAGCACTCCGCCGCGTCGAACTTCGAGGCCTCGACGTGCGGGATCCACGTGGCCGCGGGCACCCCGGTCAGGTTCTCGTCGACGCGCGTCCACGAGGCGCCGCCGTCGCGCGTGACGTGCAGGCGGCCGTCGTCGGTGCCGACCCACACGACGTCGCGATCCAGCGCGCTGGGGGCGATCGACAGGATGCTGCAGTAGTTCTCCGCCGCGGTGACGTCGGGCGTCAGGCCGCCGCTCTCGTCCTGGCGCTGCCACTCGGGCGTGTCCGACGTGAGGTCGGGGCTCAGGATCTCCCAGGTGTCGCCGCGATCGCGCGAGTAGTGCACGAACTGGCTGCCGTAGTAGACGCCGTTCGCGTCGAACGGATCGATCGCGATGCCGGCGTTCCAGTTGAAGCGCAGCTCGTCCTCGGGGTGCGGCTCGGGCCGCACGAGCTTGCGCTCGCCGGTGTCGAGCCGCCAGCGCATCAGCCAGCCGCCCTGGCTCATCGCGTAGCCGGTCTCCGGCTCGCCGGGGATCGGCAACGTGCCGAAGCCGTCGCCGAAGCCGACTTCCGTCCAGTGGTGGTTGCGGATGCCGCCGTTCTCCCAGACCTCGCTCGGGCCGCGCCACGAGCCGTTGTCCTGCATGCCGCCGTAGACGTTGTAGGGCAGCTCGTCGTCGACGGCGACGTGATAGAACTGCGCCAGCGGCAGGTTGCGCACGAAGCGCCAGGTCGCGCCGCGGTCGCGCGAGATGGTCACGCCGCCGTCGTTGCCGTCGATCAGGTGCGTCGGGTCGTCGGGATGGATCCACAGCGCGTGGTGGTCGGGGTGCACGACGGTCCAGGGCGCCGTGCGCTCGAAGCTCCTGCCGCCGTCGGTCGAAACGCGCAGCTCGAAGTCCAGGCTGTACACGCGGTCGGGGTCCTGCGGGTCGACGCGCAGGTCCGCGAAGTAGAACGGGCGCGGCGAGACGCCGGGTTCGGAGCTCACCGCGCTCCACGAGGCGCCGCCGTCGTCGGAGCGCAGCAAGACGTTCTTCTCGGCCTCGACCAGCGCGTAGGCGACGTTCGGGTGCGAGCGCGAGAACGCCACGCCGATGCGGCCGAGCTCGCCCTCGGGCAGGCCTTGCTCCGACGAGAGCCGCGTCCAGCTCGCGCCGCCGTCGCGCGTCAGGTAGAGGCCCGACCCCGGCCCGCCGGAGCGGAAGTCGTAGGGCGTGCGGCGGTGGTCCCACATCGCCGCGAGCAGCTTGTCGGGGTTGGCGGGCGACATGGCGAGGTCCGCGCAGCCCGTGCGCCCGTCGATCTCGAGCGAGTGCGTCCACGTCGCGCCCCCGTCGGTGGTCTTGAACACCCCGCGCTGGTGGTTCTCGCCCCACGTCGTGCCCAGGGCCGCGACCCAGGCCACGTCCCCGTCGCGCGGGTCGAGCAGCACGCGCGTGATCTTCTCGCTGCGGGCGAGCTCGCCGTCGGGGTCGAGCTGCGTCCACGTCGCGCCGCCGTCGAGCGTCTTGAACACGCCGCGGCCGACCGACGAGCTGTTGCGCGGGTTGCCCTCGCCCGTGCCGACCCACACGACCTCGGGCCGCGCCTGGTCGATGGCGATGGCGCCGATCGACGCGACGGGCTGGTCGTCGAACAAGGGCTCCCACGTCAGGCCCGCGTTGCGCGAGCGCCACAGGCCGCCGGTCGCGGCGCCCACGTAGATCACGTCCGGATCCGCGACGAGGGCGTCGATCGCCGCGACGCGCCCGCTCATCCCCGCCGGACCGATCGCGCGTGCCTGCATGCCCGCGAGCAGGGACGGGTCGAGCTGTGCGCTGGAGAGCGGGGCGAGGAGCGCGAGGACCAGGACGCGGGGGAGTCGGTGTCGATGCATGGGGGTCGGGGGCTCTGGCGGGGGAGGAGCGTCGGCCGCGGGCGCCGGAGCGCCAGAGTCTAGTCGCGGGTTCGAGGACGGCGCACGTCGCCTTCGAGTTCGAGCGCGCTCTCGTTCCCGCCCGGCGCACGGCCGGGCAGCGACCACGATCGAGTTTCGTAAACGGCCACCGCAGCGCGTGCCCGCGGGGTAGACGAACGAGGCGCGGACCGGGCCGCGCCTCGCCTCGCCTCGCCTCGGAACGGATCCGCTCCGCCCCGGTGAGGAGTGCCCACAGGGAAGGGGCGTCGCGCTAGCTGTGAAGTCTAGGCACGTTGTTCACCTGGGATAGCCCCCTCCGGGAACA
>CAYGPA010000368.1:0-5933 GCA_964351535.1 uncultured Planctomycetaceae bacterium | reverse complement strand
TGCCTGGTGAGCCTCGCGTTCCTCGTGCACCCCTGGTACGACGCGACCTACGACGGGTCGATGTACGTCTCGCTCGCGCGCTCGCTGATGTCGGGCGGGGGCTACGCTTACCTCGGCGAGCCGTTCCAGGTACGTCCGCCCGGGTTTCCGGTGCTGCTGATCCCCGTGCTGGCGGCCTTCGGCACGAACTTCCTGGCCTGGAACCTGTACGTCGCGCTGTGGGGCGTGCTCGCGATCGTGCTGCTCTTCGCGTTCGAGCGTCCGCGGCTCGGCGCGCCGCTGGCCGCGGCCGTCGCGGTCGCGCTGTGGCTGTCGCCGCCCTGGCAGGAGCTCTGCAACCAGGTTCTCTCCGAGATGCCCGCGACCGCGCTGCTGTTCGCGACGCTGCTCCTCGATCGGAAGGTGGCGCGCGGGCGCTCGCCCGGCGGTCACCTCGTCCTCGGGCTGTGCATCGGCCTGGCGTCCTACGTGCGCACCGTGAACGTGCTGGTCGCGCCGGCGGCCATCGCCTCGCGGCTGCTCCGCCGCGACGGTCCCGGTGTTCGGGCGGCGAGCCTGCGCCAGGTGGCGCCGCTCGCCCTGGGCTGCGTGCTGGCGCTCGCGCCGTGGAGCGTGCGCAACGCGACCACCGACTTTCCCGTCCCGCCGGACCAGTACCCGCTGCACTCGTACTCCGCCGCGATGTGGCACGTCGACAAGGGCGACCCGGACTCCCCGCGCATCTCGTGGGAGGAGTTTCGCGAGCGCGTGGAGCTGCGCGCACCGCAGTGTGTCGCCGCGCTGGGGAGCGGCCTGCGCGCGTCGGAGACCACGGGGACGAACATCGCGGCGTCGGTGGTCCTGCTCGGCGCGCTGCTGTTCTGGGGCCTGCGCGAGCGACGGACTGCCGAGCTCTTCGCGCTGGGCACCTTCGCGCTCCTCTGCGTGTACTTCGGCTTCGCGCCGCGCCTGCTCCTGCCGGTCTACGCGATCGCGCTGCCGGACCTCCTGCGCGCGCTCGCGTTCGGACTGGCGCGCTTCGGGCCGCCCGCCCGGGTGCGGCTCGCGCTGGCGGGCGTCGTCGCCCTGCTCGGCATCGCCGCGGCCCGCCCGCGGGCGGGGTGGGAGGCGATCGAGCGCCGGCACGCGACCTACGTCGCCCGCACCGACGAGGTGGCCGCGCTCGTGCCCGCCGGAGCGCAACTCGCCACCAGCATCGGCCACCACTACTCCGTGTACCTCGACCGCCCGGTGCGCAGCTTCCGCGTGTCGGGTCGCCGCGACCCCGACGCCAGCAGCATCGCCGCGGTGCACGCCATCCAGCGCCACGGAGTCGAGAAGGTCTTCCTGTTCCAGAAGGTGCTGACCGACGGCACCCTGATCCAGGACCTCGGCAAGTGGTACGGCGTCGAGGCGCGCGGCGACCGGACCCTGGTCCTCGACGTCACCGCGCCCCTCGACCCCGACATGCTCGAGCGCGGGCCTCCCGAGTAGTTCGGGCTCGGCCCGCGACCGGTCAGTTGCCGATCGTGAACTCGATCCCGTCGGACAGCGCGTCCCCGAAGCCCGCCGGATCGGCTGCGTCGCGCTGCAGCCACTGGGCGTTCACGGTCTGCCCGACCGTCAGCGCGGCGTCGGCCCCCGACTGGATCCGCGCGTTGAAGTCGCGGCGCAGGACGCCGGCGCACGGCGCGGGGCCCGTGTTCCAGGCCTTCTTCGGAGGCAGGAGGCGCACGACGGGCGCCTTCACGCACAGCGTACCGCCGTGGAATCCGAGCGAGCTCCGCCCGTTCGTGCCGTACAGCAGGATGCCGGACTCGTCCGGCAGGAAGTCGCGGCCCTCGACGACGAACGGCAGGGGCGAGGAGGCGCTGGGGAGCCCCGTGAACTCGAGCGACGGCGTGCAGCCCAGGGAGCTGGGCTTGCCCTCGCAGTAGAGCACGGGGAGCCCGGCTCCCAGGGAGCGCACGAAGACGTCCTCGGACGCGTTCGTGTCGCCGCCGACGAGGTTGTTCGCATAGGACGTGAACGCGAGCTGGTTGCCGTCGCGCGAGAGCGCGCCCGTCAGGCTGTTCAGGTTGCCCGCGACGCCGGCGGTCGAGACGCTGACGCGCTCGGCGCCCCCCGCGCTGCCGACGCGCACGCGGAACATGTCCCAGGCGCCGTTCGCGTCGCCGAGGACCAGGTTCGTGGCGCTGCTGCAGAACAGGAGCTGCGTCCCGTCGCCGGAGATGCGCGGCAGGTTGGAGAGCCCGTTCGCCGTCACGACGCCGAAGCGGTCGATGCTGCCGATCCACGTCGTCCCGAGCAGCGTGTCGCGCACCGCGACGTCACCGGTGCCGTTGACGTCCACGGGGCCCAGCATGCCGGTCGTGAGGAACGCGACGAAGCGACCGTCGTCGGACATGGAGTTGTCCGTCGAGGACCCGAAGAGCTGCCCGCCCGCGACGTCCAGGCTGACGCGCTCGATCGTCCCGCTCAGGCGGTCGAACCGGAACACGTCGTCGGCGCCGTTCCCGTCGCCGACCACGAGGTCCCAGGCGTCGCTCTCGAAGCTGACGTAGCGTCCGTCGGCCGAGATGTCCGGGCGCGCCGAGCCGCCCGCCGCCGGACCGCCGAACGTGTCGCGCGTGATCATGACGGTCGTGCCCAGCTCCCGGTCGCGCAGGAAGATGTCCCAGTCGCCGTTGGCGTCGCCCGCCACGAGGTCCGTGGCCCGGCTCTCGAAGGCCACGAAGCGACCGTCGTCGGAGATCACGCAGCGCCCGCTGGTGTCGTTGGCGGTCGTGCCGCCGACGTTGACGGAGACGAGCTCGACCGCGCCCGTCTCGCGGTCCTTGACGAACACGTCGTAGGCGCCGTTCGCGTCCCCGGGGAAGAACTCCGGTGCGCTGCTCGTGAACGCCACGAAGCGGCCGTCCGCGGAGAGGTCGCGCGCGAGCGAGCTGGTGCTACCCGGCAAGCCGGTGCCGGGAACCTCGCTGACGAGCTCGAGTTCCCCGGTGACGCGGTCGCGCAGGAACGCGTCGAAGCTGCCGTTCGCGTCGGCCGGTACCACGCCGTCCGTCGACGTCGTGAAGACCACCAGCCGTCCGTCGTACGTCGTCAAGGGCAGGCCGGAGCTGCCGGGGATCTGCGCGCCGGTGGCGGTCAGGCTGACGCGCTCGGTGGTCTGCGCGCCCGCGAGCGGCGCAGCGGCGAAGAAGGGGAGCAGGCCGAGGGCCGCCGTCCGAAGAGTCTTGGATTCCATCGTCGATTCGTCTGCTGGTTCGTGGTTTGGAGGAGTCGCCCGCGCGGGCGGGCTCCCGTGGAGGAGGGAAGCGGGCCGGCCCCCACGGCCGGCGCGCTCCGTCGAGATGGAGGGGCCGGCCCCCCGGCCGACCCGCTCCTGCCGAACTCGTCCGCCTGCGGCGCGGGCCTCGCATCCCGCCCGGCCGCGGCGGTCGAGGTCAGTTGCCGATGGTGAACTCGATCCCGCTCGACAGCGCGTCGCCGAAGGCGTCGCCCGGGTCGCGCTGGAACCACTGCGCCTGGACCACCTGGCCGGCGGTCAAGAGCGGGTCGGCGCCCGAGCGGATGCGCTCGTTGAAGTCGCGCGAGAGCGTGTGCGTGCACGCCGTGAGCCCCGGTGCCTTGCTCTTCTTCAGCGGCAGCCAGCGCTGGAACGGCAGCTTCACGCAGAGCGTGCCGCCGTGGAAGTCGAGGCTCGAGCGGCCCGCGCTCCCGTAGATCAGGAAGCCGGATTCGTCCGCCAGGAAGCCGACGCCGTCGATCCGGAACGGCTCGCTGCCGCCGACGCGCGGGGAGCCGGAGAACGTGACGAAGGGCACGCAGCCGACGGAGGTCTGCTTCGCCTGGCAGTAGAGTTCCGGAACGTCGGGCCCGAGGTGGCGCACGAAGACGTCCTCGAAGCCGAAGTCCCAGTCGACGAGAGTCCCCGCCGAGGACTGAAACGCGACCTGCAGACCGTTCGTCGTGAGCGTCGGTCGCGTCGAACCGCCGGCCACCTGCGATCCGTCGTGACGGACGCTGACGCGCTGGGTCCCGACGATCGAGACCAAGGTCGCGGGTGTGAGGAAGACGTCGCTGCCTCCGTTCGTGTCGCCCGCCACCAGGTTCGTGGCAACGCTGGTGAAGGCCACGAAGGTGCCGTCTCCGGACAGGTCCGGAAAGTTGGACGCTCCGTCGCCGGTCGCTCCGCCGACCCGGCTGATCACCTGCGTCACGCCCGCCGCGCGGTGCCGGATCGCGACGTCGAACGCGCCGTTGACGTCCCCGATCGAGAGCGGAGCGCCGGAGGTGAACGCGACCTTGTTACCGTCGTCGGAGATCGAGGGCTCGTAGGAGGAGCCGGCGAGCTGCGTCCCGTCGGTGGCGAGGCTGACCCGCTCGATCGTCCCGAACTCGTGGTCGTAGACGAACACGTCGTAGGCGCCGTTTCCGTCCCCCGGCACGAGGTCCGAGCCCAGACTGCTGAAGGCGACGTAGCGGCCGTCCGCGGAGATGTCCGCCTGGTCGGAGGCCCCGAGCGGGCCCCCGGCGAGGGCTCCCTGGCTGACGCGGACCGTCGTTCCGAGCGCTCGGTCGTGCAGGAACACGTCCTGGAAGCCGTTGGTGTCGCCGGGGACGAGGTTCGTGGCCTGGCTCGTGAACGCGATGAAGCGCCCGTCGTCGGAGACCGAGGGGCCCCAGCTCGCGCCGTTCCCCGCGAGGAACGAACCCTGGGGCACGCTGACACGCTCGGTCTGACCGGTGTGACGGTCGTGCACCAGGACGTCCGTGGTAGCGTTGAAGTCCAGGGGCACGATGTCCGTCGCGTTCGTGGCGTAGGCCACGAAGCGCCCGTCCGAGGAGATCGAGGGCGTACTGGACGACCCGTTGCCCGCCGAGAGCGGCCCCGAGCGGCTGATCAACTCGACCTCGCCCGTGGCGCGGTCGCGCAGGTACACGTCGTAGTGGCCGTTGGCATCGAACGGACTCAGGTCGTCCGCATCGCTGTCGAAGGCCACGAAGCGACCCTCGGCGGAGATCGCCGGCCAGCCGGACGGCCCGAGCGCCTGGCCGCCGCCCGGCGGCTCGCTGATCCGCAGGGTGCCCTGGCCCACCGCCGGGGCGGCCAGGGCCACCAGCGCGGCCAGCGCGCCTCTTCGCCGTCCCTCCGCGATCCCGCGCCGCAGGTTCTTCATCACTGCCCGCTTCCTCGCCACGCTTCGTGGCGGCTCGTCCCGAGCGCGCCGCCGCGTCCTCGCGGTCGGTTCCTCGCGCCCACCGGAGACGTGCGCGGGTTCCGTGCGGGCCGACAGCCGATCCCGATTTTCTTCGAGGTCGCCCGGGCCGTGCGTCGAGGGTCGCGGTGCGCGGTGCGCGGTGCGAGGAGCGAGGAGCGAGGGGCGAGGGGCGGCCTCGCGCCTCGCGGGGAGGCGGTCGCGCGCGGGCGGGCGGCTACCGGGCGCGCAGGGTCGAGAGGCCGCCGTCGACGCCGATCACCTGGCCCGTGACCCACGACTGCGCCGGGTCGAGCAGCCAGGCGATGGCGGAGGCGACCTCGGCCGGCTCGCCCAGGCGCCCGAGCGCGTGCATCGCGGTCGAGGCGGCCTCCGAGGCCGGCGAGCCGAGGATCGGAGCCGCGAGCTCCGTGCGCACCAGCCCGGGCGCGACGGCGTTCACGCGGATCCCGCGCGCCGCGTAGGAGGCGGCGGCCGACAGCGTCAGCCCGACGACGCCGGCCTTGGCCGCGGCGATGGCCTCGTGGTTGGCGAGGCCCGTCCGCGCGGCGGCCGACGAGCACAGGACGATCGAGCCGCCCGAGCGCAGCATGGCCTGCGTACCGGCGCGCACGGCGGCGAAGGCCGTGTCGAGGTTGGCGGCGAGCGTCTCGCGCCACTCCGCGGGCGTCGTGCGATGCGCGGGTTTCAGCAGCAGCGACCCCGCGCAGTTCACGATGCCGTCCAGGC
>CAYGPA010000367.1:0-5952 GCA_964351535.1 uncultured Planctomycetaceae bacterium | reverse complement strand
CGGAGCCCCGACGCCATGCTCGCGACCCTCGCACTCCTCCCCGCGCTTCTCGCCGCTCCCCAGGGCCCGGCGACCTTCGACGTTCCGGAACCCGACGGTGCCGGCGCGCGCAGGTTGGCTCAGCACGTGAGCGGCAGCGTGCGCGCGACCCAGGTCCAGAGCGGCAGCGCGAGCTTCTACGTCCACATCTTCCCGCTGTCGCTGGGCACGGGCTTCCCCGAGGCCGTCGTGCTGCACGCTCCGACCCAGCCGCCGGTGACGCCCGCTCCGCTGGTCGTGGTGTTCCACCAGTTCGGCACCGGGCATCTGGACGTACTTCAGAACACGGAGTTCGTGCAGGCCGCGTTCGAGCGGGGCTGGTACCTCGTCTGCCCGCTGGGCGCCTCGAAGAAGCACCTGTCGTCGCTGCCGAGCCAGCTGAACACGACGGGCGTACTGAACTGGGTCGTCGGCCAGCCCGCGTTCAACATCGACACCGACCGCATCTACGGCGTCGGTTTCTCGATGGGCGGCGGCGCCGCGCTGAACTACGCGGCGCGGCACAAGGACCCGAGCGGACTGCGCTTCGCGGCCATCGTCAACCACACGGGCAACGTCTCGAACATCAACTCCTACGCCGACGACTGCGTGTACTTCCAGTGCACCTCGCAGTTCGTCTACGACTTCTGGTTCGGCAACGGCTTCCCGGGAACGGCGGCCCCGTGGAACATGGCGCAGGCCTCGCTCCTCGACTACGACGCGCTCACGCTGACCGTGACCCCCGACCGCGACTTCGCCCGCAACCTGATCGACGACACGCCGGTCCGCGTCGTGCGCGGCGACATGGACATGGGCGTCCCTTACCTGATCGAGCAGACCGACGTGTTCGACCAGCACATGCGCGACCTGGGCGCGATCCCGGGCGGCGGGCTGTACGAGTTCGAGATCCTGCCCTACGCCACGCACGACTGGGGTCTGCTGGACGAGGGGGCCGTGCTGGACTGGCTCGGGCAGTTCACGCTGACGACGCCGAATTCGGCGGAGACGCTCGTCGACCGCGACGCGCGCTTCTACCACTTCGACGTCGCGCTCGAGACCGCCGGGGTCTTCGGCAACTTCGACTGGCAGGTCTCGCCGGGGTCCAACTCCGTCAGCCTGCGCAAGACGCGCAACGTCGCGCAGATCACCGTCGACACCGCGGCGGCGGGGCTCTCGACCGTCACGCCCCTCTTCGTCGCGGTGGGCACGGCGGACGGCCTCGGCGACGACGTGCGCCTGACCGGGTTCCCGAATCCGCCGACGCTCGTGCAGCGCGACGGCATCACGACGCCCGCCTTCGTCCACGACCCGCTGCTACAGACCGTGACGCTCAGCGAGGCCACCGGCGGCCTTCACGTCTGGCTCGTGACGCCGTAGCGCGGGGTCTCGTGCGCCGCGAGCGCGACGACGTCGGCCTCGACCTCGCGCAGCCGCGCGCCGAGGTCGTCCAGGGCCTCGCGATCCGCGCACGGCTCCCCGGTGAACGCGCGGCGGAAGCGCTCGCGGGCCGGTGCCGGCAACCCGCGCGCGGCGAGCAGGGTCTCGAGGCTCGCGACGCGACTGGCGTCCGCGGATCCGGACAGGTCGCGGGGAGCGCGCGCGATCGCGACGAGGCGCGACCACACGCCGGCGCGCAGCCAGTCCCCGAGGAGCGACTCGCGGCGGCCCCGCACGCACAGCGCCGCCAGCGCCTCGGCGCGCGCCAGCGGCGAGAGGCGCGCGAGGGGCGGCGGATCGCGCGGGAAGTCCGCGGCCCAGGCCGCGAGCCACACGGCGAGCAGCGCGAGCAGGAGGACGTGCCCCGTCAAGGGGCCCAGCGTCGCTCCGGTCACGAGGTCGGTCACGCTTCCGGGACTCCAGCGCCCGGCCGCGTACTCGTCGAACCACACGGGCCCGTCGCCGGCGAGGTCCTCGACGAGGCGCACCAGGAGGCGTCCGTGGTCGCCGTCCCCGAGCGCGTCGTTGCGCACGAAGGCGTCGGATGCGAGCCAGGCGACCTCCCCCGCCCCCACCGCCACGCGCCAGGCGAGCGCGTGGCCGTCGTCGTCCTGGAGCAGGGCGGCCACGCCCGGCGCGGTGCTCGCGGCGACCGGTCCGCCGCGGCGCTTCCAGCCGGCGAGCTCGAAGCTGCCGGAGTCCCCGTGCGCCGCGCCCGCGGCCGCACCGTCGGCGAACTCGAGCCCGGCGATCGCCTCGACGTCCAGCTCGCGCAGGAGCTCGCGCTCGGCCGCGCCGTCGGCGAGCAGCAGCACTCCGCCGCCCTCGACGAACGTGCGGTAGCCGCGCAGCGTGCGCAGCCGGCTGCGTTCGAGGGCATCCTCGCCCGGCGCCACCTCGCGGGGCCGGGGCTCGTCCGCGGGGGAGCTCCCGGCCGACTCTTCCGCGCCCGCTTCGTCCTCGTCCCCCGGATCGACGTCGGAGTCGCTCCCGGACTCCTCTTCCTCGTCGAGGTCGAGGTAGGGCGAGGCGAGGGCCGCGGGCGCGCGCGGGAGGATCAGGAGCGCGCCGCCCTCCGGCAGCAGGTCGGGAGGTCGACGCCACTCCTCGACCTCGAAGCCGAGACCGTCGAGCAGCAGGTACGCCGCACGCCAGCCCTCCGGCTCGGTCGACACGATGCTCTCGTCGGGCGGCTCGCCGGAGCCGGAGGGCAGCAGGAAGCCGAGGAGCAGGAGCGCGCCGAGCAGGAGCAGCGCGAGCGTGCGCGGCAGCCGGCTCACGCGGCGCTCTCCAGCCAGCGGTCGCAGAGCGCCTCGATGCGATCGACGTCGGCGGCGCTCGTCGGCGCGTGGCCGAAGCCCTTGGCGTCGAGCTCGTCCACCAGCGGACCGAGCAGCGCGCGCACGTCCTCGCGGGGTGCGCCGCGCTCGAGCAGCTCGCGGTTGGTCCAGGTATCGCGGTACTCGAGGTCGCCGCGGCGACCGAGGCCGACCACGAGCGCCCAGAAGTTCAGCCGCAGCGCGCGCACGAGGTCGCCCGCGACGCGCGCCTCGTCGGCGGCCCGGCGCAGGGCGGCCACGCGCTCCAGCACGGCCGCGCTGCCGCGCTCGCCCGCGCGTCCCGTACCGGCGGCCGCGCGGTCGCGCGCCGCGCGCACGGCTCCGACGACGAGGTAGGCCAGAAAGACCGCGACGGCGACCACGAGGACCCACTGCATCACGTCCGCGATCCCGGAGAAGAACCCCTCGCCCATGTCCGGCAGCAGCTCTCCCAACCACTCGAGGAACTTCGCGACGGGGCCCGCCTCGTTGTCGAACTCCGGCCGGGCGAGGATGCGCTCGAGCTCCGCCTCGATGTGCTCGTCGGCGACGGGCGGACGTCCCACCGCGCTCAAGCCGTGGCCTCCGCCCCGCGGACCTCTCCCAGCCGCTTCAGGCGCGCGCGCAGGTCGGCGCCGTCGTTGCGGACGCAGGCGTCGAAGTAGAGCAGCGTCACCCAGACGCCGGTGAAGGCCGTGCTGACCGCACCGAAGACCGACGACAGCAGCACGTCGATCACGTCCAGCCCGACCCCCTCGACGTGCAACATGCGCTCGATCTCGATGCGCGAGTCCGGATAGTCGAAGAGCCCCGGCACGGCCGCGAAGGGCAGGAGCAGCGCCGTGCCGACCGCGAACAGGCCCAGCCACCGCAGGAAGCTGGCGGCCGAGTCGAGGGTCATCAGGCGCACGCCGCGGCGGATGGAGTCGATCGGTCCGCGCTTCTCGAGGACCACCACCGCGATCACGACCGCGAAGAGCCAGTTCGCGAGAAACCCGGGGATCAGGCACGCCAGCGTGCCCAGCATGACGCCGACGGTCGTGAGGGCCGTGGCCAGGAGCAGCGGGAGCAGGCGACTCAGCGCGACGCGCAGCGCGGGGCCCACGCCGCGGTACTCGCCCTGGAGGTGGTCGCGCACGACGCGCGCGATCACCGCGAGGCCGAAGCTCTGCATCACCCAGACCGCTCCGGCTCCCGCGCCGAGGTCGTAGAACATCTTCGTCAAGTCGTCGAACTGCGCCGTCACGCGATCGAGCACGTGGAACGGCAGCCACAGGAAGAACGACAGGGCCACGAGCGGCAGGAAGAGCTGCACGAACACGTCGAGCGCGGCGTCCATGAGCTCGCCGACGCCCCGCGGGCGGAGCTCGGTGAGCGGCGGCCGTGCGGCGCCCCGAGCCGCCTCCGACGGGCGCGCGCTCTCCGGCCCGAGACTCTCCGTGGAGCGCCCGGCGGCCCCCTCGGGGTGGAACGGGTCGACGGCCATCCCGGGAGCTTACGGCGTTCGAGCCCGATTTTCCGCACCGAAGCCGACACCGGGCTGCACCCCGAACCCCTCGAAGGGGGTGCCCTTCCTGGGCGGGAGGCAGCGGTCAGAGATTTCCGAGGCTGATCGCGTCGACCGGACAGTTGCGCGCGCAGGCGTGGTCGCGCGTGCACTCGTAGTGCGAGAGCTTGCGCACCGTGGCGCGCTCGCCGGGGATGCTGGCGAAGAAGGCATCGGTCTCGCACACCGCCGAGCACATGCCGCAGCCGATGCACTTCGAGGGGTCGATGCGCACGCTGACGTAGTCGCGCGGGTGCACGGGGCAGGCGAGGCCGGGCACGACTTCCTCGCGGACGTGCATGCGCGTGGCCGCGTGGGAGGTGAGCACCCTCAGGGCCTCCTCCTCGCCGCGCTTGACGACGTCCTCGACCTCGTCGAAGTCGAAGCGGTGCAGGTGACCGACCTTGGGCTGGATCAGCACGACGTTGGGATCGGCGTGCATGTGCAGCAGGTGCTCGACGATCACCTCCTCGGCGATCTCGAACGCGCGGTACATCGTGCTGACGACCTTGCTCTTGTAGTTCGGCGCCTTGAACGTCGCCTTGATCGTCAGGTCGACGGCGATGATGAGCTCGGGCCGCAGCGACTTCGCGAAGCGCAGCGGAATCGGGTCGACGAGGCCGCCGTCCATGTAGTGGAAGCCGTCGCGCTCGTAGGGCTCGAAGATGCCCGGCAGCGCGCACGAGGAGTACACGGCGTCGACGAGCGAGACGTCGTCCATCCCCGGGGCGCCCCAGAAGACCGTGCCGCCGCTCTCGAGCCTGACGGCGTTGCAGAAGAACGGCATCACGAGGTCCCCGAACCCGCCGTCGGGAAGGATCTCGCTCAGGCGCTCCTGGAACAGGTCGCCGCGGTACATGCTGGGCGCCGCCGTCCCGCGCAGGAGGAGCTTCACGAAGTTCAGCCGGAAGTATTCCTCCTTCTTCAGCTGGTAGATGATCTCCTCCATCTTGGCGACCGGGTAGTCGGCCGCCGCCATGGCGCCCACGAGCGAGCCGATGCTGGTGCCGACGACCGCGTCGTAGCGGATCCCGAGCGTCTCGAGCGCCTTCAGCACGCCGACGTGGGCCATGCCGCGCATGCCTCCGCCGCCCAGGACCAGCACGGTGTGCGGGCGCGGGGGGTGGCGCTGCTCGGGAAGGCGCCCGGATCGGCTGCGGTCGGGCGGCGCTCCGTCGCCCGAAGGCACGGGGGCGGGCTCTTGTGCGGGGGCAGTCACGGGGTCGAGGGGTCGCGAGGAAGAACGGCCACGCGGCGGAGTTCCGGCGGCCGAGAGGACCAGAGAGCATATCGACCTCGATCGGGGGGAAGTGAAGCGGGCGCGTCTCGACAGCCGAAGAGTTCTCCGCGCGGAAGCGGGTTCCGGGCGCTCCGCCCTTGAGTGCCGACCCGCGAGCGCGCAGCTTGGGGCAGCCCGGGGCCTCGAGGCGCGCGTACTGCCCCCGGGAAGGCCCCGACCGAACCTCGAGTTGAAGGACAGGAGAGCTGCGTGAGGAGCCCCCGCACCTGGGAGAGACTGGCCCACATGCCGGCGGCGGAGCTGCGCCGCCTGCAGGACGCGACCCTCGCGCGCTACGTCCGCGAGGAGCTCTACCCCTTCTCCGCCCACTACCGGCGTGTGTTCGACGCCGC
>CAYGPA010000366.1:0-5962 GCA_964351535.1 uncultured Planctomycetaceae bacterium | reverse complement strand
GCTGCTGCTGCTCCAGGCGCAGCGTGTAGCCGGGGTCGAGGTCCTCCATCTCCGCCAGCACGTCGCCCTTTTGCACGTAGGACCCCTCCTGGACGTTCAGCACGACCAGACGGCCCGTGACGGGCGCGGGAATCGTCTGGATGCGGTCGCGGGGGTCGATCGCCGTCACGCGGCCGGTGCCGGGCACGTTCTGCTGCCACGGGACGACGGCCATCAGGATCGGCAGTGCGAGAAGCAGCAGGGCGAGCATGAACGCGAGCTTGCGGCCCGCGTGCGCCGGAGTGACGACGTGCAGGATCGGCAGGACGAGTGGCTGAATCTCTTCGTGTTGTGTCGCGGCCATCGGGAAGTCCGTTGTCGTGCGCGTGGTTCCGCTGCTCACGATCGACCCGCGCCGGCGGGTTCGAGCGGTTCCCCGGAAGCATCCTCCGGAGGGGTGAGGTGCAGTACTCGGTCGCAGCGCTCGAGAACCTCGGGGAGGTTGGAGACGACCACGAGAGTCCAGGCTGCCGCGGGGTCGAAGAGCATGTCGAAGATCGGTGCGCGCGTGGCGGGCGGGAGCCCGTCGAACAGGTCGTCGACCACGAGCAGGCGCGGAGCGCCGGCGATCGCGCGGGCGAGCATCAGGCGCTTGAGCTCGGACTGCGACTGCAGGTGGCCGGAGGGTCGCACGACCGTGTCGAGGCCCTGGGGCAGCGCGGCGATCTCCGCGCGGAGGCCCGCGCGGTCGACGGCCTCGCGCACGTCGTCGTTCGACACGAACGGGCGCTGCAGCTTGACGTTCTGCCGCACGGTGCCCTGCACGAGCTCGATGGGGCCGGCGACGGCGACCTCGCGGCGCAGCAGCTCGGGGGAGAGATCGCGGATGTCGCGCCCGTCCAAGGCGATCGAGCCCGAGGCCGGCTCGCGCAGGCGCCACAGGAGCTCGACCAGCTTCGTCTTGCCCGCCCCGCTGGGTCCGGCGATGCCGACGCGCGCGCCGGGCGCGACCTGCAGCGAGACGTCGTCGAGCACGGTGCGTCCGCGGGGGTCGCTCCAGCCGAGCTCCCGGAGCTCCAGCGCGGATCCCTCGGGTGCGCCGTCCGCGGACTGCTGTTCGCCGCCCTGGGACTCGACGGGCAGGTCCAGGATCCGTCCGACCTTGTACACGGCGGCCATGAGGTCGTACCAGCTCTCGAGATACTTGCCCATCTTGGCCACGGAGGCCACGACGGCCGTGACGATCAGCTCGGCGGCTACCAGTTGACCGAGCGTCAGGCTGCCCTGGATCACGAGCCAGCCGCCGATTCCGAGCAGCGTCGTGCTGGCGAGCACCTGCAAGCCGAGGGCGCCCACGACCTGCGCGAAGAGCGTCCGGAAGTGCGCCGTCCGGTTGCCTACCCAGGCGCTGGCCAGCGCATCCGAGCGCTCGAAGATCCACTGCTGCGCGCCGCCGGTCTTGAACGCGTACGGGTTCCGCGCGATCTCCTCCAGCCAGCCCGCGACCGCGTATTTCGCCGAGCTCTCGGCGATGGCGGTGCGCTGCCCGCGGCGCAGCGGTGCGAGCACCAGGGCCGCGATGATGAAGAGCAGCAGGATGTCGAAGGCGAGGAGCAGCGGGTGGTAGAAGGCCAGGACGGTCAGTCCGACGAGGACCGCCAGCACGACGCTGAGCGCGTCGATCAGGAGCTTCGCCGTCACCTTCTGCACGGTGATGACGTCGAAGAAGCGGTTGACCAGCTCGGGACCGTCGACGCGGTCGTAGGCCTCGATCTGCACCCGCGGCAGCCGCGCGGCCAGATCGGCGACGGTGCGCACGAACACGCGCCGCTGGATGAGCTCGACCACCCACGTCTGGACCGCCGTCAGCGCCGCGGCGAATCCGAGTGCGAGCAGGAGCAGGAGCGCGACGACGACCAGCGGCTGAAGCAGGCCCCCGAGCGCGATGGAGTTCACCAGCGCCTGCACCGCGATCGGTGTCGCGAGCATCAGGATCCCGATCGCGACGGAGTACGCGACCACCGCGAGCACGTCGCGGCGCTCGGGCCGCAGCAGGCGCACCAGGCGCTGCAGCGGGCGGAGCGGGACGCCGTCCGACGACGAGGAGACGGCCCGCTGCTGCGGGGTGGCGGGCTCGGCGACGAGCCACTCGAGCTCGTCGTTCTCGTCCGCCTCGAGGGCCCGTGCGATGCGCGCCGGGGTCAGCCGCACTTCGCGCGACTCACCCTCGGGGTCGAGGCCCTCGCCGTAGGAGGTCACGCGGATGCCGCGGCCGCGGCCGATCGTCAGGTAGTGCCAGCGCGAGCCGTCCGCGCGGACGGTGACGAGCGGCAGCCCGGAGCGCAGGACCGCCACGGCCTGCTCGGGCCTGGCGCGGGACAGCGAGGTGCGCAGCCCGAGCTCGTGCGCCACGCGGGCCAGCCACTCGAGCCGTTCGGCGACGCTGCGCGCGTCGGCGCCGGGGGGATCGCTCTGCTCCAGCCGGCGTCCGAGCGTGGCGGGGTCGTGGCGGGCGCCGCAGGACTCGGCCAGACGTTCCAGAACGTGCGCAGGGGCGGCTTTCCGCGCCGCGGAGTTCGTAGACTGTTCCTGGAACTTCGACATCGAGGCGGACCCACCCTTCCGCGCTTGGCGGAGAATCTAGGTCGAGGCCGCGCCCGCGCAAGGGCTACGTCAGCCCGATCGTCGGCTTCCGGCGCCGCGGGGGTCGAGCTCAGCCGTCGCTGCCGGTCAGGTCCGAGACGACGATGTCCAAGAATCTGTCGGGGCCGATGAAGCCCTGGCCCCACGCCTCCCATTCCGCGAGTGCGTTGCCCGCGACGAGGTCCTCGAGCGTCAGCCCCGCGTCCAGCTGTTCCTGCACGTGTGCCAGCACGCCGACGAGCATGCCGTGGTACTCGAGCAGCTCGGCCTTCGTGGCCAGCGGTCCGTGCCCGGGGATGATCTGAATCCCGTCCGGCAGGAGCTCGAGCAGCTTGCCGACGTTGCGCGCCATTCCGCGCACGCTGCCGCCGCTCGCGAGGTCGACGTAGGGGAAGCGTCCGACGAAGAACAGGTCGCCGAGGTGGGCGACGTTCGAGCCGGTGAAGTGCACGACGCTATCGCCGTCGGTGTGGCCGCTCGGCAGGTGGAAGACGCGGATCTCCTCGCCGTTGAAGTGGAGCTTCACGGCGTCGGCGTAGGTCAGCACGGGCAGCGCCGCCGGAGGAGCGGCGGCCTTCTCCCCGGGCGTCGACATCCGCGCGCGGACGTTCTCGTGCGCCACGATCGGAGCCGCGCGCGCCAGCGCCGCGTTCCCGCCGGTGTGGTCGCCGTGCCAGTGGGTGTTCAGCACGAACTTCACGGGCGCCTCGGAGATCCCGGCCAGCGCCGTGCGGATCGAGGGCGCCATGGACTCGAACTGGGTGTCGACGATCAGGACCCCGTCCTCGCCCGCGCTGACGCCGATGTTGCCGCCGCGGCCTTCGATCCAGTGCACGGGGCCCGCGACGGCGCGGGCGGTCGCGGTGGGGGCCTTCTGCTCCTGGACGATCGGCACCGGGCCGGAGCCGCTGGCCGCGGGAGGGGCGAGGAGCAGGACTCCGAGCAGGGCGCCTTGGGGAATTCTCATTCGTGGGGGACCGGACCTTTTCAGACAGGAAAGGCGGGCGGGAGCTTCGCCCGCGGGTCCCACGCCCCTACACGAGCGAGTCGGGGGCTCGAAGGCTCGGGCGGCGATTCTCCCCCAGGGGGTCCCGCACTCCAAGCACTTCACGGTCCGGGCTCAAACGACCCGCAAAAGGAGGTGCAAGTGGTATGTTTCGGACGGCTCGAGGCCTCGGAGCGCCCTGGGGAGCGTTCGGAGGACGGGGATCCTGGAGATCCAGGGAACCCGGTCGAGACGAGACTCGTTCTCATCCGTGTCGCGGAGGGGTCCTGTTTCTCGTCGGGTTCGAGGGGGTCGAGCGTGGGGCTCGGCCGGGACCAACCATCACAACTCAGGAGGCTCGACTCGACGCGTTCGAGTCGGGAGGTGAGCACCGGCAGGCCGGGCGCTCAGGGGACTTGCATGAACACGAAGTGGATCGGATCCGTCGCGGCGACGTCGCTGCTCGCAACGCTCGCCGGGGCCCAGGTCGTACCCGATGCCGGGCCCGACGACTCGGTGACGTGGGGCGACCCGTACTCGCTGCAGAGCAGCGTGCTGAACCGCTCCCTGCTCCACTACATCCTCGCCGACGGGGACCACGCGACGGAGAACGACTTCCTGGAGTACCGCTCCGACGTCGGCGTGACCGTCATCGCTCAGCCCAGCACCATGGGCGGCATTCTCTACAACTGGCCCAGCGACATCGTGCGCATCGGCGGGCTGGACTACGTGATCGACACGGGCAAGCGCCAGCTCTACACGGTCGACCTGACGACGTCGGTGGCGACCCAGGTCGGCTCCCCGCTTCCGCCCGGCAGCTACGAGTGGATGACGTGCCTCGCGTACGACACCGCCGCGGGCAAGCTCTACGGCGTGGACGGGCTCGACAAGCAACTGCTCGAGTTCAACGTGAACAACGGCAACGTCACGCCGGTCGGCAATCCGCTGACCACCGGCGGCCAGCCCTACTGGTTCATCAAGGGGCTTGCGTACGACGAGGTCAACGACATCCTCGTGGCCGTCGACGGCAACACCGAGACGCTGTTGACGATCGACCAGCACAACAATGCGGCCACGCAGCACGTCGTCAACCTGCCCGCGGGCCCCGATGCGCTGTACGACGAGATTCAGTTCTTCAACGGCGAGCTGTACGGCTCGTTCCGCTACTTCGACAACCAGACGCAGCTCTGGAACGCGCAGCTGCGCCGCATCGACCCCGCCACGGGCCTGACCGAGGACGTCGGGCCGCCGGTCCTCGACATCTCGGCCCACGCGCTGATGATTCTCGGGATCCCCGAGGACGTCGAATGGCTGCAGCTCGCCGGCCCGGGCACCGCGACCTTCTCCGATGCGACGATCGAGGCGCCGACCGTGACGTTCTCGGATCCGGGCGTCTACACGCTCGAGCTCACGGTCTACACCGACATGGGGCCGGTCTCCGACACCGTGGACGTGACCGTGGACGCCGGGGTGGCGACGTACTGCGTCGGCAAGACGACGTCGCAGGGCTGCGTCCCGTTCCTCACGCACAGCGGTACGCCCAGCGCCACCAGCACGGGCAAGTTCCAGATCCAGGGCGAGAACTTCCTGGAGGGAGAGATCGGCATCCTCCTGTACGGGCTGAACGGTCGCGGCAGCCTCGACTTCCACGGGGGCAAGCTGTGCGTCAAGGCGCCGGTCACTCGCCTGCTGCCGCCCAAGCTCGCCAAGGGCTCGTTCGGCGTGCCCTGCACGGGCGTCGTGAAGCGCGACTTCAACCAGCGCATCCAGTCGGGCATCGACCCGCTGCTGACCCCGGGCCGCCAGGTCAACGCCCAGTGGCGCCTGCGGGATCCGCTCGACCTGTCGGGCTTCACCGACGCGCTGTCGGACGGCATCGAGTTCACGATCCTTCCCTGACATGGACGGACCGCAGTGACTCCGTGATCTAGCGGATCACGTGCATCGAGTTGTGACTGGGCTGTCGCGCCGTGGCGCGATGGCCCAGTGGACTTCAGGACGGACGAGAGAGTGAGTGGGGCAGGCACGATCCGGATTTCGCGCGAGCGCTCCGCCGGCCCCGGGGTCGCGGGGCTCTCGGACGTACGGGGGCGCGACGTTGCGTCGTCCGCGCCCGACGCCGAGGCGCGCGTGCAGCCGGTCGAGAGAGCCGCGGACTCAACTCCCGCGTCGGAGACTCCGATGGGGGGAGCGGGGGACCGGTGCTGCGCGCTCCTGGACCGCGCCGGTGCCAGGTGCTAAAGGGCATCCGCCTCCGCGGGCTCTCCCCCCCCCATGAATGCCTGGATCCTCCTCCTGCTGGCCGGCGTGTCGGTGCCCGTCGCGCCTGCGCAGTCGCCGCGGCGCGCGACGCCG
>CAYGPA010000365.1:4390-5968 GCA_964351535.1 uncultured Planctomycetaceae bacterium | reverse complement strand
CCCGGGGCCGGTCGCCCGTGGAATCCCCCCGTCACGTCTGGGCCTCGCGCCAGCTCCGGTTCGTCGCCGTGTCGCTGTGCGCGGCCGTCGTGGCGTTCGGCGCGCCGCATCGCGGAGTGCACGAGCGCATCGCGGCGGCGACGGCGAGGATTCGGGAGGAGCGCGAGGACGCCGAGCTCTACGTGCGGCGCGCGGCGCTGTACGAGGAGCACGCGGACTGGGCGGCGGCGCTCGGGGATCTGCGCGTGGCGCGCGCGCTGCGGCCGGGGCTGGCCGAGACGCTGCTGGTCGAGGGGCGCGTGCTGCGGGCCTCCGGCGAGCTCGCGGAGGCGCGTACGGCGCTCGATCGCTACGTCGCGCTGACTCCGCGGGACGCGCGCGGGTACGTCGCGCGCGCGCGGCTGCTCGCGGAGCTGGGCGAGCGCGCGGGCGCGGTCGACGACTACGGGCTGGCCATCGCGTGCTCGGACCCGGCGGCGCCCGACCTGTACGTCGAACGCGCGCGGCTCGAAGCCGCGGCGGGGCCCGGGGGGCGCGCGCGGGCGCTGGCCGGGCTCGAGCAGGGCCTGGAGCGTCTCGGACCCGCGGTCGCTCTCGTGCTGACCGCGGTCGAGATCGAGGTCGAGCACGGTCGCCACGACGCCGCCCTGGCGCGGCTGGAGCAGCTCGCGCTCCGCTCCGCGCGTCAGGAGCGCTGGCTCGTCGAACAGGGCGACGTCCTGCGCGCCGCCGGGCGAGCCGACGACGCCGAGCGCCGCTACGTCGGCGCGCTCTCCGAACTGCGACGACTGCCCCCGCGCAAGCGCGCGCTGCCGGCCGTCGCCGAGGTCGAACGCCGTGCTCGCCACGGCCTCGAAGAACTCCAGCGAGCCCGCCGGGGGGGCGGTTCCTGAACGAGGACTCCATCATGAACGCCTTCCGACACGCCGCCGCGCTCCTCCTGCTGGCCGTCCCGGGCCTCGCCTCCGACGTCCTCGTGCCGCGCGGCGCGACCTGGACGTACCTCGACGACGGCTCCAACCAGGGCACGGCCTGGCGCGCGCCGGGCTTCGACGACTCAGGCTGGTCCCTCGGGGCCGCGCAGCTCGGTTACGGCGACGGCGACGAAGGCACGGTCGTCGGCTTCGGGCCGAACTCGAACAACAAGTACGTCACGACCTACTTCCGCCACGCGTTCAACGTGTCGAACCCCGGCGCGTACACGACGCTGAAGCTCGACCTCGTGCGCGACGACGGCGCCGTGGTCTACCTGAACGGCACGGAGGTCGCGCGCAGCGCGATGCCGGGCGGCGTGATCTCGTTCACGACGCTGGCCGCGAGCACCGCCGGCGGCAGCGAGGAGGACGTGGCCATCCCGTTCTCGCCGAGCACCGGCCTGCTGGTTCCGGGCCCCAACGTGATCGCCGTCGAGGTCCACCAGAGCGGCGTCACGAGCTCGGACATCAGCATGGACTTGCAGCTCGAGGCCTGCACCGGCCTGTGCCTGGAGCGCGGACCGTACCTGCAGGTCGGGACCCACGACGCGATGACGGTCCGCTGGCGCACGGACTTCGCCGCGGACGGTCTCGTGCGCTGGGG
>CAYGPA010000365.1:0-4290 GCA_964351535.1 uncultured Planctomycetaceae bacterium | reverse complement strand
TACGACGAGGGCCGGGACGAGGAGTACCAGTCGGCCGTGTTCGACATGTACCCGCAGGTGCTGCGCGAGACGGCGCTGTGGCCGACGCGCGGGAACCACGAGGACTTCTCGAGCGTCTACTACGGCATCTTCACGATGCCCAGCGCCGGCGAGGCGGGCGGCCTGCCGTCGGGGTCGGAGGCCTACTACTCGTTCGACCACGCCAACGTGCACTTCGTCTGCCTCGACTCCGAGGGGACGAACCGGTCGGTCAACGGTCCGATGTGGCTCTGGTGCCAGGCCGACCTGGCGGCGACGGACCAGGACTGGATCGTCGTCTACTGGCACCACCCGCCGTACACGAAGGGCTCGCACGACTCCGACACCGAGAGCAACCTGGTCCAGATGCGGCAGAACTTCCTGCCGATGCTCGAGGCGGGCGGCAGCGACCTCGTGCTGTCCGGACACAGCCACGCCTACGAGCGCTCGTTCCTGCTGAACGGTCACTACGGACTGTCGACGACGCTCACGCCGGCGATGATCCTCGACGACGGCGATGGAAACGTCGCGGGCGACGGCGCCTACAAGAAGGCCGAGGGCGCGACGCCCGGAACGGTCTACACGGTGGCGGGCAGCTCGGGGAAGCTGTCCTCGGGGCCGCTGAACCACCCCGCCATGGTGCTCTCCCTGCTCGAGTACGGTTCGCTCGTGATCGACGTGAACGGCGGCCGCATGGACGTGATGTTCCTGATGGCCGACGGGCAGGTGGGGGATGCGTTCACGATGCAGAAGGATCCGTACTCGTACTGCTCGGGCAAGCTCAACTCCCTCGGCTGCGTGCCGTTCGTCGGTACCAGCGGGATTCCCAGTGTGTCGAGCACGGCCCCCTTCACGGTGTCGGCACTCGACGTCCTGCCCTCGCAGGCGGGCTTCATGATCTACGGGTCGAAGCGGTCGAACCTGGCGTTCCACGGCGGACGCCTGTGCGTGAAGATCCCGTTCACGCGTCTGCCGGTGAAGTCCGGCAAGTCCACGGGGTCGCCCCCTTGCGCGGGACGCCTGGTCCACGACTTCAACCAGCGCATCCAGAACGGATTCGACCCGACGCTGACCGCCGGCGCCGTCGTGCGAGCGCAGTGGCTCCAGCGCGACCCCGCCGACCCCGCGGGCTTCGGAGACGGGCTCACGAACGCCGTGTCGTTCACCGTCGCTCCGTGAGGCTCGTAGGCGGCGCTCGTCGGCCGCGGCGAGGATCTCCGCGCGCGGCGCGTGGTCCGATGCGCGGAAATCGCGTATCGTGCGCGGTCCGCGCGCCGCACCGGGCGGGGCTGCAGACCGAGCTTCCGAGACCGAGGACCACCATGTCGAGCACTGCCACCAAGCTGGATCCCAAGACGGCGTTCGAGTTCGTCGACGGCGTGTGGGACGAGACCATCGTTCCCTCGCTCGTCGAGTACGTGAAGATCCCGAACAAGTCGCCGCTCTTCGATCCCAAGTGGAAGGCGAACGGTCACATGGACAAGGCCGTCGACCTGATCGCGGCCTGGTGCAAGCAGCGTCCGATCGAGGGGTTGACGGTCGAGGTCGTCGAGCTCGAGGGCCGCACGCCGCTCATCTACATGGAGATCCCGGGCTCGTCGGACGAGACCGTGCTGCTGTACGGCCACCTCGACAAGCAGCCGGAGATGGTCGGCTGGGACCACGACCTCGGTCCGTGGAAGCCCGTGCTGCGCGGCGACAAGCTGTACGGTCGCGGCGGTGCGGACGACGGCTACGCGGCGTTCGCCTCGCTGACCGCGATCGAGGCGCTGCAGCGCCAGAAGGTTCCGCACGCTCGCTGCGTGGTGCTGATCGAGGGCTGTGAGGAGAGCGGCAGCTTCGACCTCCCGTTCTACGTCGACCACCTGGCGGACCGCATCGGCAGCCCGACGCTCGTCGTGTGCCTCGACTCGGGCTGCGGCAACTACGAGCAGCTGTGGGGGACGACCTCGCTGCGCGGCATCGTCGTCGCCGACCTGAACGTGCAGATCCTGACCGAGGGCGTGCACTCCGGCGACGCCAGCGGCATCGTGCCCTCGAGCTTCCGCATCGCGCGCGAGCTGATCGGGCGCATCGAGGACGCGGCCACCGGTCGCATCCTGCCCGACGAATTCCACGTCGAGATCCCTCCGGAGCGCGTGCAGCAGGCCAAGGCCTGCGCCGAGGTCCTGGGCGACGAGGTGTTCGACAAGTTCCCGTTCGTCGACGGCGCGGGCCCGATGGGGGACCAGCGCACCGAGCTCGTGCTGAACCGCACCTGGCGACCGGCCCTGTCGGTGACCGGCGCCGAGGGCTTCCCCGCGCTGGCGGACGCCGGCAACGTGCTGCGCCCGCACACCGCGTTCAAGCTCAGCCTGCGCGTCCCGCCCACGGCGGACGCGGACGTGATGGCGCAGAAGCTGAAGCAGATCCTCGAGCGCGACCCGCCCTACGGCGCGAAGGTCGAGTGCCACCTGGAGCCCGCGGGCTCCGGGTGGAGCGCGCCGGCCCTCTCCGACTGGCTCGAGCGCTCCGTCGAGGTGGCCTCGCAGTCCTTCTTCCAGAAGCCCGCCGTGTACATGGGCGAGGGCGGCTCCATCCCCTTCATGGGCATGCTGGGCGAGAAGTTCCCCGCGGCACAGTTCCTGATCACCGGCGTCCTCGGCCCGGGCTCGAACGCGCACGGTCCGAACGAGTTCCTGCACATCCCGATGGGCAAGCGCCTCACGGGCTGCGTGGCGCAGGTCGTCGCCGACCACTACGTCGCGTTCCAGTAGGAGCGCGCGCGGGCTCGCACGGGTCCGAGATCGAGAGAACGGGCCGCCGCCTTTCGGGGCAGCGGCCCGAGTTACCGACCGAGGCCTTTGGCAGCCTCAGCCGGAGACTTTTTCGCCGCGCAGGTAGAACCCCGTGCGCGACTCGTCGATCGATCCGTCGCGGTTCCAGAAGCGGAAGTTGCCTTCGCGCAGGCCGGCCGAGTATTCGCCCTCGAACCACTTCTGTGCGTTGTCGTGCCAGAACGTGAAGGGGCCCGAGCGCTCGCCGTTCTCGTACGGTCCCTCGTAGCGCTTCGACCCGTTCTCGTACCAGGCGCGCTCGAGGCCGGTCGGTCGACCGTTGTCGTAGGTGCCCTCCCAGCGCTTCTGGCCGTTCGGGTACCAGAAGGTCCACTTGCCGACCTTCAGGTTGTTCTTGTACGCGCCCTCCTCGCGCTTCGTGCCGTCGTCGTACCACTCGGTCACGGGCCCGTCCCGACTGCCGTCCCAGGCCTCGGCGGCGCCGGTCCGGCGCGTGTTCGCCAGGAGGTAGTCCCAGCGGCCCCCCGAGCCGTCGTCCACGACCGATTCGGGCTCGTCCGCGTGCCCGCGGCGCTGGCTGTCGCCGGCATGACCGACCTCGACGCGGCACGCCCAGAGGGCGCAGCTCACGAGGGTGCAAGTCAGGAGGATCCCGAGACCGTACTTCACGTCAGGAGGGGAGGGGTCGATCGACGGGGCGCGGGGACCCTCAGCGCGAACCGTTCCACCGCATCCTATCATCGAAATTGCATTGTCCAGGCCCCGGCATCCCGGCCCGCGGCCCACCAGCCCCCGGAATCGCCGCCCGCTCGGCGGGGGCGCTCGGGGCCCGAACCCGAGGGAGCGGGTCTCTCTCCGGCCCAGGAGGCCGGCAGCCGACCGCGGGATCACGGTTCCGGAAAGCTCTTCCATAGGTCCCGCGAGGCCCGGAACGAGTTCAATTTCTCGAGAGGAACCGCGCAAGGAACCCCGGAGCGATGAAGACCGGCCCCCCCGGCGGCCGATGACTCCCCCGTTCCCCGGGGGCCAGGCCCCTTCTGAGACCTGAACGGGAGTTGAGATGTCTTCCAGCGACGAGATCCTTGTGAGCGTCCTCGACGGCGGTCGAGCCACCGAGCGAGGGCTGCTTCAGTACATGAACCAGATCGGCGCGGGCCTGCGCTTCTCGAAGACCGGGCCCCTGCTCCTGGTCGGCGACGACGTCCAGCTCGAGTTCACGCGCCGCGACGGCTCGTCGCCGATCGTCGTCGCCGCGCGCGTTCGCAAGCGCGTCGAGGAGGCCAGCCACCGGCGCTACGGCTTCGAGTTCCTCGAGGAAGGCACGTGGAACGACATCCTGAAGCCCCAGCTCGGCGAGCACGTCGAGCGCCGCCGCGGCGGCCGCTACCGCGTCCTCGACCCGATCGAGGTCACCCTGGCGGACAACATGGGCGGCATGCGCTTCAAGCTGCCCATGCACGACCTCTCCTACTCCGGCGTCGGCCTGCGCGCCGAC
>CAYGPA010000364.1:0-5972 GCA_964351535.1 uncultured Planctomycetaceae bacterium | reverse complement strand
GAGGCGCACGACCTTCTCCTCGTCGCGGTCGCGCAGCGTGACGCGCTTCTCGACGACCTTCCCTTCGGGCGTCGTGGCGCGCACGGTGTAGCGGCCGGGCGGCAGCGGGCCGACGCGCTGCTCGAAGCTCGAGCTGCCGCGATTGAAGAGCGTGCGCAGCTGCGCCGCGGTGATCAGGCCGCCGACCTCGCGGTCGTCGCCGTCGAAGACCTCGACGCGCAGGCGGCTGGCGTTGCCCTCGGGGTCCTCGAGCTGCACGAGCGCCATGACGCCGGATTCGACGGACAGGCGCACCTCGGTCTTCTCGTTCGAGAGCACGCGCACGGTCTCGACGTCGTTGGCGGCCTGGCCGGCCGCGCGCACGCTCAGCGTGTACTCGCCGGGCGCCAGGCCGTCCTGCGAGAAGCGCCCGCTGGGGCCGGTGGTCGTCGACGAGACCGAGGTCACGAGGCGCCCGCTCGCGTCGCGGAAGAAGACTCCCGCGTCCGCCAGCGGCGTACCGTCGGAGCCCGTCACGATGCCGGTGACGGTACCCGCGGCCTCCAGGCGGAAGTCGACGCCGGAGGTCAGCGCGTCCTCCTCGACCTCGATGCCGGAGAGGGTCGCGGAGCCCCAGTCCTGATCCGCGCCGCCGCCCCAGCCGGACACGTTCGCGCGCACGGTGTAGACGCCTTCCTCGAGGCTCTCGATCGAGTAGTTGCCGTCGGAGTCCGTCGTCGCCTGACCGCCGGCCCAGCGCACGCGGCCCATGCCGTCCTCGCGCTGGACGGAGACGCGCACGCCGGACGCCGGCTCGCCGCTCGCGAGTTTCACGCGGCCGTCGATGCCGCCCATGGGGATGAAGAGATCGACGACCGTCTCGTCCGCGCGCGGCACGTCGACGAGCTCCTCGATTCCGGCGCGGTCCATCTGCGCGCTGATCACGTAGGGGCCCGGGCGGTCGACGACGAGCTCGTACGTGCCGTCGCTCGCCGTCTCGGTCGTCTTCATGCCCTGGAAGATCGCGCTGCCCTCGGACACGGCGAACACGCGCGCGCCCGCGACGGCCTCGCCGGCCTGGGTGACGACGCCGACGACGGAGACGGGTCGACGCGGCTCGCCGCCGAGGAAGACCTCGACCAGCTCGCCGTCCTCGACGTCGACGGTCTCGGTGACGACCTGACCCATCATCTCGATCCACGCGCCCTGGTCGCGGTTGCCGCGCATGCGCTCGCCCATCTCCTCCATGGTCGGCACGGCGCTGACGGCCCACTCGCCGGGAGTGACGGCGTCGAAGGCGAAGCGCCCGGCGCCGTCGGCGCGCGTCTCGCCGCGCGATCCGAATCCCATGGAGTTCTCGCCCCAGGTGACGCGCTGGCCGGCCATCGGCTCGCCTTCGGGAGTCGACACGACGCCCTCGATGCGCCCGCCGACGCGCAGCGTCAGGACGGCGCCCTCGAGCTGCTCGCCCGGGCCGATCTCGATGCCGAGCGGCTCGCTGTCCGCCCAGCCCTCGGCCTGCGCCACGAACGACAGCGCGCCGGGCGCGAGCTCCTCGAACTCGAAGGCGCCCTCGGAGTCCGTGTCGACCCGCGGACCGCGCATCCCCATCCAGGGGTTGCCGCCGCCGCTGCCGTCGTCGGCGCTCACGCGCGCACCGGCGACGGGCGCGCCGCCGGCGCCGAGGACGCGTCCGGAGACGCGCGCGGCGCGCAGCAGCACGAGTTCGAGCTCGGCGGCGCCGGGCAGGGTGATCTCGGGAGCCTCCTCTTGCACGTGGCCCTCCGCGCTCACCTCGAGGCTCCAGGTTCCGGGGCCGACGCGCGCGAACGTGAAGCGGCCCTCGTCGTTCTCGAAGGACTGCTCGCCGCCGGGGTCGTCGCCCGCGCTGCTCTCGGCCTCGATGCGGAACGCCGTCACGGGTTCGCCGAGGTCGTCGACGACCCGTCCGCTGAAGGCCTCGGGGCCGGCGAGCGTCAGCGTCAGGCCCTGCGAGCCGGCCGCGACGTCGTCGAGGCTCGCGTACCACTGCGGAGCGTCCTCGTCGTCCTCGGCCGCTCCGGGAGCCGGCGCCGAGGCGCGCACGGAGACCTTGCCCTCGGCGAGTCCGGTCACCGCGAAGCGACCCGCCTCGTCGCACGTGGCCTCGCCGGCCTTGCGGCGACGCGCGCCGCCGAAGCCGCCCCAGCCCTGACGCTGGGTGATCGACTCGACGGTGACCTCGGCTCCCTCCGCGGGCTTGCCGTCGGGGAACACGACGACGCCGGCGAGGGACTCGCCGCGCTCGAGCACGATCCGCAGGTCGTCGAGGTGCTGGCCCTCGGCGAGTTTGAACTCGTCGCTCTCGCCGGGGCGCCAGCCGTCGAGACGGGCCTCGAGGACCTTCTCGCCCGGCGAGAGCGCGAACAGCTCGAAGGCACCGTCGGTGTCGGTCGTCGCCTCGGGGCGATTCGCGCCGCCGCCCATCCAGTTGGCCGCGCCGATCTCGGGGCGCACCGTGACCTCGGCGATCGGTTCTCCGGCGGCGTCCACCACGACGCCGGCAACGCTCGCGCCGGCCAGCAGCTCGAGGTCGACGATCTTCTCCAGCCCCGGTTCGAGCTCCAGGCCCATGCGCCCCCACGTGAAGTGCCGCTCGAGCTTGCCCGACAGGAACCAGGTGTTGTCGGTATCCAGGCCGCGGTAGACGAGCTCGCCGCCGTCGAGCTCCTGACCCACCGCGAACCACGCGTCGCCGCGGGAGCGGCCGGACATGTCGCCGCCCGTCAGCGTGATCTTCCCGACCGGAGCCTCGCCGACGGGCGCGACGGGGCGCACCACGAGGCACGCTCCGAGCCGCGGTTCGAGCGAGACGGAGGTCTCGCCCGGCTTCAGCGGACGCGGCTCGGACATGAAGAGGAAGCGACCGTCGAGCAGGAGCCGGGGTTCTTCGACTCCGGCGGGCAGTCCCAGGCGCGCGCGCCCGTCGGCGCCGACGACGGCGCGCGCGATCGTGCTGCCCGCGCCGCGCTGCTCGCGCAGGCGCTGCAGGACCTCGGCGGGTCCGTCGTCCTCGAGCGCGCTCGCCTCGACCACCACCACGCTGAGCCCCGGGTCCGCCGGCGCGCCCAGCGGCGCGGTGACGACCACGTCGATCTCCCGGGCCGGAGCCGCGTTCCCTCCCGGGACCTCGTCGCGCACGGCGCGCGCGGACTCCTGCGTCTCGACCGTGGAGAGCCGCGCGGCCGCGCCACCCTCGTCGACGAGACCTGCGCGGTCCGGCTGACCCGGCCCGGCGAGGGCCGGCGCGGAAGCGCCCTTCGCCGCGTCCTCGCCGAGCAGGAAGTAGAAGGCGGCAGCCAGTCCCGCGAGCAGGATCACGGCGACGACGAGGAGGCGTTGGGGAGTCATGGGAATCTGTGGGCTCGGGGCGGCCGTCGAGTATAGGCCCCGGACGGAAGCGGATAGCGCGTCGCAGCCTCGAGGGGCCTCCTACCGGGTCCGGCACCGGGTATTTCCACGGAGACGATCCGCGGATGCGGTGGGGGCGGCGGAAGTTCGACGCCGCTCTCGCTGTCCAAGGCGCTGACGATCGAGCTGGCCACTCGTCGAAGCACGCCTCGACGGCTGGGGCGAGAGCGTGCCGATCGACGACGGCGGGTTGAACTGGATCCCGGTCCAAGACCCCACGGGCCAGTACGTAGCCCACATCGAGAACCTGGGCCACTCCGCGATCCACCTGCTCGAACGCTCGACCGGCCGCGACCTGGGCCGCCTCGTTCCGGACGTCACGCAGATCCACTACCTCGACTGGAAGTGACCTCGCTCACCAGCGCGGGCTCCTGGTCAGGGATCCGGGCTCAGCGCGCCGCGCACCTCGCGCAGCCAGCGCGCGCGCGCCTGTGCCAGGAGCAGCGTGTTGCGGTGCGCGAGGCGCATCCAGGGCGTCCCCGCGTCGTCCTCCGCGTGGGCGCGGCGCACCTCGGCGATGTGTTCCTGGAGCAGGTCCTCGACGCGGTCCAGCCAGCGCAGTCTTTCGCGCGGGGAGAGCAGCGCGAGGTGGAGGACGCGCGTTCGCAGCGGGTCCCAGGGCACCAGCTCTCCCGGCGTGTCGGGCACGGCCAGCCAGGCGCGAAGTGCGTCGAGACCCGCGGGAGTGCACTCGTAGATGCGCGCGGGGCGACGGCCCGTGGACTCCTTGCGCGAGCGCAGCAGGCGCCGGCGCAGCAGGCGCTCGACCAGGGGGTACACGGAGCCTGCGCTGTCGCTGAAGCGCGAGGAGAGCGAAGAGCGGAAGTGGCTGCGCACGGCGTAGGCCGTGCAGCCGCCGCTCCTCCAGATGCAGCCGAGGGCGGCCGCCTCCAGATCGGTCAGGGCCTTCATGGGTCGATTCGTCGGCGGGGCTTCCGCGCTAATAGTACGAATCGTACCATAGGGTCCGCGAGTCGAACCACCTCGCGAGGAGTCCAGCGATGAACACCCTGATGCTCTGCGCCCTGATGCTGTCGTTGCAGTCCCCCGAGAGCGCCCGCGTCGAGGCGCCCGCTTCCGTGGAGATCCCTGAAGCCGGAGTCGAGGTGCCGCTGCTGGACTACGGCGGGAGGCCGCTCGTCGACGCAAGGATCGAGGGGCAGACCTTCAAGCTGCTGCTCGACACGGGCAGCACCCGCGGGCTCCTGCTGTCGCCGGCCGCCTGCGAGCGACTGGACGTCGAACGCGAGGGCGGCGCGCGCTTCCTGGTGCCGACCGTGTCCCTGGGCGCGGCCGTGTTCCGCGACGTGCCGACCAGCGAGCTCGACTTCATGGGCGGTCAGCTCGGCGTGGACGGCGTGCTCGGGTTGCCGTGCTTCGAGGAGTGCCTGCTGACGCTCGACTTCCCGAGGAAGCTCGTGCGCCTCGCGACCGGAGCCCTCGAGGAAGGTCCGGAGGTCGTGTCCTTCCGCCGTGACGAGCAGATGGGCTTCGGGATCACCGTCGACCTCGACGTCGCCGGCGTGACGGTGCCCGCGCATCTCGACACGGGCTCGCCGGAGGTCGTGCTGTTCTCGAGCCTGCTGCGCGAGGAGCTGCCGCTGAAGTCCGAGCCGCGCCTGCTCGGCCGCGCGATGACGCCCATGGGAGGGGCGGACGTCTACTCGGCTCCTCTCGACGGCGACGTGAAGCTCGGTCCGATCGTCGTCACGCGTCCCGACGTGCGCTTCGCCGATCTGCCCCAGATCGCCGGGCGCCGACTCGGAAACGTCGGCGGGGGGCTGCTGCGCGGCGCGTGCCTCACGATCGACCAGGCGCACGGACGGCTGAGGCTCGAGCCCGGGACGGCCGAGCCCGCGTCGACGCCGCGGCGCATCGGCGTCCAGTTCCGTTTCGCGAACGGCGAGGTCCTGTCGGTCGGAGCCGTCGAGCCGGGCTCCGCGGGCGAGCTCGCGGGTCTCTTGCCGGACGATCGCCTGCTCGAGATCGACGGGGAGGCCGCCTCCCTGGACGCGCTGCGCGCATCGCTCGCCGGAGCCGAGCCCGTCGTCCTCGTCGTCGAGCGCGACGGGAAGCGCGAGACGCTGACCCTCTTCGCTCGCGAGTGAGGCGGGCCCGACGAACGCCGCGAACCGACGCGTCGTATCCTGGGCGCATGCTCCTCACGACCCTCGCCGCCGTGCTCGCGCTGGGCGGCTCTTCCGACGCACTGCCGATCGTCCGCGCCCACCGCGAAGCGCACGCCGCGGCGATCCTGCGCGACTTCGCGGACCTGCTGAAGCTGCCGAACGTGGCCGGCGACGCGGCGGGCATCCGGCGCAACGCCGACGAGATCCGCGCGCGCTTCGAGCGGCGCGGGGCGCGCATGGAGCTACTCGAGCTCGACGGCGCGCCGCCGATCGTCTTCGGCCGGCTCGACGCGCCGGGCGCGCGGCGCACGCTCGGGATCTACGTGCACTACGACGGTCAGCCGGTGCAGCCGGAGGCATGGACCTTCGGGCCGTGGACACCGACGCTGACGACGCGCGCGCTCGACGAGGGCG
>CAYGPA010000363.1:2027-5980 GCA_964351535.1 uncultured Planctomycetaceae bacterium | reverse complement strand
GGATGACGTCGATCATCCGCAGCAGGTCTTCGGTGTTCAGCATGGCGAGTTAAATAGGGTTTCAGCCGCCCCCGCCGCTCTCGCGCGAGCCGACCTAACTCCATGAAAAAAAGCGGGTTACCCCGCCTCTGGTCGTACGCGATTGCGCCCGGAACGGGTCGAACCGAGGCAGCCAGTCTGGTCCAAGCAAGACGAGGAGTCAATGCCGCCGGGCCGCGAACTAGAAGAGGAGGCCGGGTTGGGACAGACTTGGGCCGGACCGGGAGGGCCTCGCAGCTCGACCCCACACCCCATGGACGACCGAGCCGACGATCTAAGCCATTTTCTGGTAGGCAGTTGCGAAGTCCACGCGGGCTTCGTGGAGCGCCTCGGCCAGGTGGCTGCCAGCCAGGCCACGGTTCTGCTCACCGGAGAGAGCGGCTCGGGCAAGGGGCGCGCGGCGCGCGGCCTGCACCGCTGCGGTCCGCGCCGCACCGGCCCGCTGGTCGAGGTCAGCCTGGCGGCGCTCGCGCCGTCGCTGGTCGAGGCCGAGCTCTTCGGCCACGCCGAGGGCGCGTTCACCGGCGCCGTGGGCGCGCGCGAGGGGCGCTTCCGGCAGGCCGACGGCGGCACCCTCGTCCTCGACGACGTCGACACGGTCCCGCGCGAGGCGCAGGGCAAGCTCCTGCGCGTGATCCAGGAACGCGCGGTCGAGCCCGTGGGGGCGGAGGTGCCCGTACCCGTGGACGTGCGCGTCGTCGCCACGACGACGACCGACCTGCGCTCGATCGTCGCGAGCGGTGCGTTCCGCGAGGACCTCTACTACCGCCTCGCCGTGATCCCGATCGCGGTCCCGCCGCTGCGCGCCAGGCTCGAGGACCTGCCGGCTCTCGTCGAACATCTGGTCGCGCGCCTGTCCGGCCGGCTGGGCCTGCCGCCGCGGCCCTTCGACCCCGCGGCGCTGGAGCGCCTGCGCGCGCATCCGTGGCCGGGCAACGTGCGCGAGCTCGAGAACGCGCTCGAGCGCGTGCTGGTCCTGCACCCCGGATCGCTGGAGCCGGTCGAGGCTTCCGAGCTGGACTTCCTCGCGCACGTCGCGGCCGACGTGGGGGACGACCTCGCGCGCCAGGCCCTGGCGCACGGGCTGAGGCTCCACGAACTCGAGGGGGCGCTCCTGCGCGCTGCCGCGAGCGAGAACCGGGGCAACCTGAGCGCCGCGGCGCGGCAAGTGGGACTGACGCGGCGCGCTTTCGAGTACCGTCTGGAGAAGGCGCGCGCCGGAGACGCAGACCCCGAGGGGGACGCCGACGACCCGGACGGCCCAGCATGAGACTACGCAGCTCCGGATGGTTCCTCCCGTCGCTCTTGGTTGCGACCGCCGCCTTCGCGCCGGGCGCGACCGCGCCGCAGGAGTCGCCTGCCGAGCTGCTCGGGCGCTTCGACCGCGCGGTGGGGGAGCAGGTCGAGGACGTGCTCGAGGCGCTCCTCGCGCTCGGCCCCGACGCCGCGCGCGTCGCCCTCGCGGAGCTCCCGGATCTCGAACCCGCCCAGCGCCGCCGCCGTGCGCTGCTGGTTCGCGAAGCGGGCGACGCCGCGCTCGTCGCGCCCGTCGTGCGCCGGCTCGAACCCGCGCGCGCGCTCGAGTCGGACCCCGAGGTGCGCCGCGCGCTGGTCGAGTTCCTCGGCCGCACCGACCTCGGTCCGGCGGACCTCGAGGCGCGCCTGGACGTGCTGGAGGATCTGTGCGTCGACGATCCCGACGGCACCGTGCGCCGCGCCGCGCTCGACGCCTTCGCAGGTCTCGACCAGGAGGGCTCCGTCGAGCGCCTCGACCGCATCCTCGATCTCCTGCCGCCCGGCGAGCGGCTGTACGGCGCGGCGCTGCTCGCGGCCGAGCCCCGAGCGCGACGCATCGTCGTCGACCGCGTGCAGCGCGGCTTCCTCGAGCGCGCGTCACCCAGCTTCGACCGTCCTCCGACTCCGTCCGACGTCCTCGCGCTGTTGCTCGACGTCGCCTACGGGCGCACGCTCGCCGAGTCTCCGAGCGGGGGGCGCAGCCAGCAGGATCGCATGCCGTTCGCGGCCGGCCTGCGGCATCCCCACCCCGGCGTGCGCTCCGGAGCGGCCGCGGCGCGCGAGGACTTCGTTCGCCGGCTGCGCCAGCTCGGCGAGTTCGAGCGCGCCGACGAGTTCCTCCAGTCCTTGCTCGGTCAGGGGCTCGACGATCGCGAGCTGCTCCTGCAGCGCGCGCAGCTCGCGCTGGTGGCGGGCGAGGACCCGGCGCCCGCGCTCGAGGCCGCGCGCGCGATCGACATTGCGAGCCGCGGAGCCGTCGACCTGTACGGTCGCGCCTGGGCCTTCCGCGCGGCGCTGCTCGAGGCCTGCGCGCAGCTCGCGGGCGGGCGCCTCGAGGAGGTCGCGCCGGTCCTCGACCGCGCCGCCGCGCTCGCCGACGGACTCGTGCGCGAGCGCATCGACACACGCTCGCCCTCGCGCATCCTGGCCCAGGCGACCTTCGTCGAGTGGCGCGGCCTGGTGCACGTCGCGCGCGCGCTGCTGCTGATCGCGCAGGGCGCCCCGCCGGGCGACGCGGCGGTCGTCCGCGAGGCGTACGGCATCCACGTCGCGTCGCTGCGCTCCCAGATCCTGACGGCGTCCTCGCCCGACGTCCCCGCCACGATGGCGCCCCCGGTCGGCGGGCTGGACTCCCTGCTCGTCGATCAGGCGATCTCGCCGCTCGCGCTCACGCTCGGCAACCCGCGGTTGCCGGCTTGGCCGCGGCCGCGCTCGATCGAGGTGCGCCGGTCGCTCTACCGCGCGCTGGCGGGCGTCGCTGCGCGCGAGATGCCGGGCTTCGAGCCGCCGGACACCGTCGACAGCGACCCGCTCGAGGATCCCGAGCGCCTGCGCCTCCTTCGCGCCGTCCGCGACCAGTACGTCAATCGCCTGATCCTGGAGCTGCGGTCGCTCGAGCCCGAAGATCCCCAGGTCTTCGGGATCCGCCAGGCGATCTCACGACTCAGCGATCAGAAGACCGGCGGGCGCGAGCGCGAGCTCGCCGGCCTGCGCCTCCTGCGCTATCCCTCCGAACGCGCGCTCGAGCTGGTCCAGCTCCTGAGCGCCGAGGGCCGCAACGACGAGGCGCGCGCGATCGCCGAGCGCATGCTGCGCGATGCCGAGGCCGAGCCCGAGGGGCTGGCGGCGGCGGCCAACGCGCTGCTCGTCGCGAGCATCGAGCTCGCGCTGGGCTCGGCGCGCATGGACCAGGGCGAGCCCGTCGAGGCCGAGCGCATCCTGCTGGGCGCGCTCGAGCGCATCGAGAACCTCGAGCGCGGGCTGCGCGATCGCGGCGCGAACCCGGCCGGCCTGCGGCGGGTCGTGTCGATGCGCTCGCAGATCCTCGTGGGGCTCGCGGTGAACGCCAACGTGCGTCTCCTGGCTCCGGAGAAGGCGCTCGACTACTTCGAGCGGGCCTACGCCGTGCGCCGCGACGACTTCATGCGCGTGCTGCTCGCCTGCTACCGCGCGCGCGCGGGTCGGGAGGACGAGGCGCGCGCGCTGATCCGGCAGCTCACCCCGGCGCCCGGGAACTACTACAACCTGGCGTGCACGCACGCGCTGCTCGGCGACGTGGAGCTCGCGCTCGACTACCTGCAGCGCGAGCTGACCGAGAACCACTACAGCGCCGGCTCGCTCGAGCAGCAGCAAGAGTGGGCGCGCGGCGACCCCGACCTCGAGTCCCTGCGCGGGGGAGCCCGCTTCGAGGACCTGCTCGACATGAGCCTGGAAGAGGCGCGGCAGCTCGCCCGGCGCGCTCGCTGATCGCGACTCCCTTTCCTTCCGGCTCGCCTGCACGATCCGGTGCGTCCGGAGACCGCGGGCGGCCCCCTCGCCGTCCGACCCCGGGACCTCGACACGGACCCCCCCCCAACCATCCCAGCCCGCAGCGATCTCGATCATGGTGGAACACGTTC
>CAYGPA010000363.1:0-2017 GCA_964351535.1 uncultured Planctomycetaceae bacterium | reverse complement strand
CTTCGAGGACCTGCTCGACATGAGCCTGGAAGAGGCGCGGCAGCTCGCCCGGCGGGCTCGCTGATCGCGTCTCCGGGATCCTCGACTCGGAACCCCTCCCAACCATTCCAGCCCGCAGCGATCTCGATCATGGCAGAACACGTTCGTCTGAGCGGCCGCGGACGCCGCCGCTTTCTCACGGGACACCCCTGGGTGTACGCCGACGACCTGAACGGCACGCGCCCGGGGCGCGGCGCGCTCGTCGAGCTCGTGGGGCCCGATCAGGAGCGCCTGGGCTGGGGCCTGCACAGCGCCGACTCGAAGATCGCCGTGCGCGCGATCTCGCGCGCCGAGCCCGAGCCCGACGAGGACTTCTGGTCGCGCCGACTCGACGAGGCCGTGGCGCTGCGCGCGCGCGCGCGGCTGCTGGACCCCGCGGGCGCCTGTCGCGTGCTGCACGGGGACGCCGACGGCTTCCCCGGTCTGGTGGTCGATCGCTACGCGAACACGCTCGTCGTGCAGAGCGGGGCGCAGGCCTCCGAGGAGCTCGTGCCGTTCGTCGCCGCCGAGCTGCCGCGCAGGCTCGCGCCCCACGTCGCGATCGCGGCCGTCGTCGAGCGTTCGGACGCGTCGGTCCGCCGCCTCGAGGGACTCGAGCCGCGCACCGGCGTCCTGTCCGGAACGCTGCCGGAGAGCCTCGACGTCGTCGAGGGCGGCGTCACGTACTCCGTCGACGTGCTCGGGGGCCACAAGACCGGGGCCTACCTCGACCAGCGCGACAACCGCACGCGCGTCGCGCAGGAGTGCGAGGGGGCGAACGTGCTGGACGCGTTCAGCTACGACGGCCTGTTCGGCCTGCGAGCCGCGCGGGCCGGTGCGCGCGAGGTGCTGTGCCTCGACCAGTCGCGCGAGGCCGGAGAGCGGCTCGTCGCGACGGCCGAGCGCAACGGGCTCGCGGACCGCGTGCAGTTCGAGCGCGCGAACGCCACGCGCGCCCTCAAGGAGCTCTCCGGAGCGGGGCGCGAGTTCGACGTCGTCGTCGTCGACCCGCCGGCCTTCGCGCGCAACCGCCGCGAGCTGCCGGGAGCCGCGCGCGGCTACCGCGACCTGGCGCGCCGCGGGCTCGAGCTGACCGTCGAGGGAGGCCTGCTCGTCATCGCGTCCTGCTCGTACGCCATGTCGCCGGCGGGGTTCGTCGAGATCCTGGGCCGCGCGTCCGCGGACGCCGGGCGCCGCGCCTTCCTCGAGCACCTGGCCGGCGCGGGCGTCGACCACCCCGCGCTCGTGACCCTGCCCGAGAGCGCCTACCTGAAGTGCGCCTTCCTGCGCGTCGGCGGCCGCGCTTGAGGGCGCCCTGGGGCGAGACTAAGGTGATCCTGCCCCGCGCGCAGCGCCGGGGCGGCGAGCCATGGACGTGCAGATCCTCCTGAACGGTGCAGCCCACGCGGTGGCGACGGACGCGACCGTCGCGGACCTCGTGAGCCAGCTCGGACTGTTGCCCGAGCAGGTCGCGGTCGAGCGCAACGAGCGGCTCGTCCCGCGTCGCGCCCACGCGGAGACGACTCTGCAAGCCGGCGACCGCGTCGAGGTCGTGACTCTGGTGGGCGGAGGTTGACGAACCGGCGCGCGGCGCTCCCTCGCGCCTCCGCCACGAACGATCGAACGAACGGACAGGCCATGACGCAGGCGACGATGACCACGCGACGCGAATCCTCCGAAGGTCCGCACGTCCACGACGAGCCGCTCGTGCTCGGAGAGGCCGTGCTCGGCTCGCGGTTGCTCGTGGGCACGGGCAAGTACGCCTCCTTCGAGGAGACGCGCGAGGCCCTCGAGATCAGCGGCACGCAGTGCGTGACCGTCGCGGTCCGCCGCGTCAACCTCGACGCCTCGAAGGGGCCGTCGCTGCTCGACTTCATCGATCGCGAGCGCTACCACGTGCTGCCCAACACGGCCGGGTGCTTCGACGCCGAGACGGCCGTGCGGACCGCGCACCTGGCGCGCGAGATCCTCGACACGAAGCTCGTGAAGCTCGAGGTGC
>CAYGPA010000362.1:0-6014 GCA_964351535.1 uncultured Planctomycetaceae bacterium | reverse complement strand
CTCGAGCGGCCGGCCCCTGCGCTTCGTCGAGCGCGGAACGACCGACGTCGAGGCCTCGGCCGACGACGGCGTCCACGTCTTCCGCTTCGTTCCCGGCGCCTCCGGCGTCGACCGGGGACGGGTCGGGCACGCACTGCGGACAGACCTCCACGTGCGCGACGGCGAGTTCCGCGGGTTCGACGTGACGCTGTACGGAACGGACGTGCGCTGGCACGTGGCTTCCAGTGCCGGCTGGAACGACGAGACGGATCTCTGCCGGCGTCTGTGCCACGACCTCGGCTTCGCCCTGGGACTGCCCCACCGCGAGGTCTGGATGAACGGCCTCGCTTGCCTCGACCGCGAACCGATCTGCCGCAAGGAGCAGACCCGGCGGGACTTCGACCTCGCGCCACCCGGACGGCCGAGAATGGAAGGCCGTCGGATCGTGCTTCCCGAGTGGGTCGGCGACGTGCTCCCGGAGGACGAAGCCCAGGCGGGCGCGGCGGCCTTTCGCGTGCGGACTCGCGGCGTCTCCGAACTGCTCTTCGAGCTGTGGGACGCACGCGCGCCGGACGCGTCGGCCCTCGCCGCGGGTCAGGCCCCGACCGCCCTCGGCGCGTTCGCCCACTCCCGAGGAGGGACTTCGGGCAGCTTCGTCGAGTTCGACAGCGAGGCATCCGCCGCGGTCTTGCTGGAGTGGGACTGGAGCGGTCAGCGGACCTGGTTCGAGGTCCGGCAGCGCGCCTCGCGCCTGCGCGCCACGCTCCGCGGGTATGGGACGTCGCAGGAGAGCGACGAGGACGAAGCTCGCTGGCGCGAGATGACCGAACCTGCCTGGATCTTGACCGTTCGACCGCGACTCGAGGTCGGCCCGCCAGCGCAGGGCGCGAGCGACGAGCGCTGACCCCGTGCCGAGGCCGCCGGTCGTCGCGGGGGCCGGCGACTCGGCTGCGGCAGTCCGACGAGAGCGGAGCGAACGCCGCACCAAGAGAAGGAGGGCGAGCGCCGAGGCGCCCGCCCTCACCTCCTCCCCGCCGAACGCCGGTCGAGGGCTCCGGAGGGGGCTCGGGGTCTACGTTCTCAGGGGCAGATCAGGAAGGTCGCTCCGTTGGTGAGGTTGTCGCCGAAGCCGGCCGGGTCGAGCGGGTCGCGCTGGCGCCACTGCACGAACACCTTCTTGCCCACGGTCAGCGCGGGATCGTTGCCGCTCTGGATCGTGTTGTTGAAGTTGCGCGAGAGGACGCCCGGGCAGGTTCCGCCGCCGGTGTTCTTGGCGGCCTTGGCCGGCGTGCGCGTGAAGGGCGCCTTCACGCAGAGCGTGCCGCCGTGGAAGCCGAGGCTCGACTTCTTGAACGAGTAGAGCAGCAGGCCCGACTCGCTCGGGATGTGGTCGCGGCCTTCGATGCGGAACGGCGTCGTCGAGGAGACGCTCGCGCGTCCGACGGTGGCGACGAACGGGATACAGCCCAGGGAGTTCGTCTTGCCGTTGCAGTAAGGGATCGGGATGCACTGGTCGAAGAAGAACGCTCCCATGTCGGCGATCGTCGCGTCGGGATCGAACGGCGAGGCCGGATCGCCCGCGTCGATGCAGGGCGAGGTCTCGCGCAGCGTCAGCACGCCGTTCGGCGCGTCGGAGAAGATCGGGTCGAGGTCGATGTTCCCGTCGGAGCCCGCGAGAACCGCGTCCCCGTTCGAGAAGCGCACTTGCCCCGCGGGCCACAGCTCGTAGTTGAGCGTGTTGCCCCACGAGATGCTGTTCAGGACCTCGCCGGCGTATGCGGCGTTCGCCTTGCGGATGCCCTTGCCGTTGCCATACGCCGTCGCGTGGGTCAGGTCACCACTGCCCCCAAACACCTGGAATCCGGCACTGCTGTTCTGGAAGGCCACGCAGCGATCGGCGACGTCGAAGGTGATGAGCTCGAATGCGAGGAGGCTGAAGTCCGCGCGGCAGTTCCTGAGCTCGGCGGACGACCCGGTCTCACACCGGAACGCGGCCCAGCCGCCCTGCCCGGCATAGCGCACGCGGGCATGGTTGGCGATCACGGAGCACCCGCTCGTGGCGCGCACTCCGCGCCACCAGGCCTCGGCGGGAAGGGTCGCCGTACCGTCGTTGTTCGTGTCACCGGCGACCGCGTCGTCGCGGAAATCGGTGAGGACGACCGGCTCGGACGGCGTGCCGTTCGTGAGCAGGGTTCCGGAGACGATCACCTGCGTGGCGAACCCGAACTTGAGATTCACACCGGCCTCGAGCGTGAGCGTCCTGCCCACCGGGACCGTGAGGCTCGCGATCGAGTAGAGCACGTCGTTGATCTGGTTGGTGGGAGCGATCGTCACGTCGGAAGTGAACGTGCTCGTCGAGACCAGCATCGTGTCCAGACCGTTCCCGGAGGCGGAGTTCTCGGTGAAGCCCGGAACGGCGCCTACCGGGACGTTCCTCACGGCCTCCCCGGTGTTGTTCAGGAAGCTGCAGTCCGTGACCGTCATGCCGATGTTGCCGCTGTCGCCCGCCAGGTCCAAGCCCATGACGGAACACTCGGACAGCGTCGTGTCCGCGACTTGCAGCGTCGGCGTACCCTCCGCGCGCAAGGCGGCCCAGGCGCCCTGGCCCGCATACCGAACGACCGCGTGGTCGACGTCACCCGTGCTGGCGGCGACGAAACGGAGTCCGCGCCACCAGCCCGGGGCGGGCGAGCTCGCACCCGCGTCGTTGTTCGTGTCGCCGCCGTGGGTGTCGTCCCGGAAGTCCGTGAAGATCACCGGCTCGCTCGGCGTGCCGTTGACCACGAGGTTGCCCGACACGGTTACCTGGGTCGCGAACGCCCACTTCGTGATCACGCCCGGGCCGAAAGTGAGCGACGAGGCCGTCGGCACCGAGACGGAGGCCACGAAGTAGAGCGTGTCGTTGATGGCGTTGTCGGTCGTGATCGCCAGCGCCGGGGCCGGAAAATCCGTGGTCGTGACGGCGAGCGTGTCGAGCGCGTTCCCGCCGGCCGAGCAGCCGGAGAACCCGGCCACCATTCCCAGGGGCGCGTTGTCGACCGCGCGACCGCCGTTGTTCAGGAACTGGCAGCCGGTGAACGTGCTGCCGAAGTTCGCCGACGAGCTGGTCAGGTCGAGCCCCATCACCGAGCACTCGGCGAGCGTCGTGTCCGCGACGTCGAGCACGGAGGTGCCCTCCAGCCGCATGGCCGCCCAGCCGCCCTGGCCGGCGAAGGCGACCGTGGCGAAGTCGATCGTTCCGCCGGAGCCGGCAACGAACCGCAGGCCGCGCCACCATCCGGCGACTCCGCTCGAGGGGCCGTCCCCGTTCGTGTCTCCGCCGGCCGTGTCGTCCGCGATCGACGTGAACACGACTCCGCTACCCGCGGTTCCCTGAACGTCGAGCGTTCCGTTCACGGTCACCTGCTGGGCGAAGCCGAACTTGACGATCGCCCCCGGCTGGACGGTCAGCGTCTCGCCCAGCGGGACCGTCAACGAGCTGGTCGTGTGGTAGACGGTGCCCGCGAGCAGCGGTCCGGTCGTCGAGTCCGAGACGTTGCCGCCGATCGGCACCTGCGCCGCGGCGCCGCCCGCGAGAAGAGTCAGGGCGAGGGCCAGGCGAGCCGCCTGCCCTGCGTGGAATCTGGATTGGTACCCCATGGTCGTAGAACTCCGAGTCGAGGTCGTGTTGGGCCTGCGAGCTGCGCCGGCACCGGGTCGGGTAAGGGAAGGAACCTCCTCCGACAGGCCCTTCCCCGCGCCTCGACGGGCTGGACACGAATCCCGGGATCCTTTCGAGCTGACTGGGTTCCGTGTGGGGGCGCCCCGGTCGCGAGCCCGGCCGACGAGTGTGCGGAGCGGTTCTCGACCCGCGGCTCCGGAGCGAGGGCCCCCGCTGCCGGTTCACGGCTCCGAGCCCCTGTCGGCAAAGGGGTTGCGTCTCCTCCGCGAGGCCATCCCACACGGAACCCAGGCAGTCTAGGGGTCGGTGGGGCGGTCAGGCCGCCAGGAACGCCAGCGAGTCCGGGTCGGTCCGCAGGCGGTCCCGCAGGCGCTGCCAGCGCTTCGCCGCCGTCTCGGCGCTGAGCCCCAGGAGCCGCGCGACCTCGTCGTGCGGGAGGCCCTCGAGGCCGCGGTGGATCAGGAGCTTGCGATCCGCCTCCGACCACGATTGCACGCTGTCGACGAACTCGCGCAGGGACTCGTCGCGCGCGACGCGCTGCGAGATGCTGGTCGCGGTGTCGGGCACGTTCGAGAGGCTCGACGTGGGCGCGCCGCTCGGAGGGGAGACCTCGGGCCGCGCGAGCTGCCGCAGGGCCTTCTGCAGCACGTTGCGCGCGATGCCGAAGACCCAGCCGCGGAAGTCGCCGCGCTCGGAGTCGTAGCTCGCAAAGGCCTCGTACGCGCGGCACGTGACCTCTTGCAGCAGGTCCTCGGGATCCAGCCGCGCGCGCAGCGGGCCGCGCACGTGCAGGCTGGCCCAGCCGAAGACCGCGGGTGCGATGCGCGCGTAGAGGTCCGCGAAGCCCTCGCGCAGGTCGCCGCGCGCCCGCTGGACCAGGTCCTCGGTCCGCAGGTTCGCTTCCGGGTCGTCGAAGTTCGATTCGGTCATGTCGGCGAGCGCCCGGCGACCGGTTCCCTGGAACCGGACGCACGCTCCCTACATTGGAATATCCTACCTCGCCGGCTCCGCCGCGGACGGGGCCGACGCCGCGGGTCCTCCCGCAGGGCACGGGGGGCCGGGAGGTCCGGTCCGGCGGCCCGCGGGTCGACCCGGAGTGGGCCGATGGCTCGCCCCGCACGCCGCGGCAGTCGTAGGATCCGGGCCCGCCCCCTCCCCGACCCGTGAGAGTCCTCACCCCCTTCTTCTGCGCCGTCTCCCTGCTGATGGCCTCGGCCGCGGCTCGTCCCCAGGCCGGGGACGTCGCGGGCGAGGCGCAGCCCGCGCTGCCGGCCCACGTGCGCGCTCCCGCGGCGCCGGCGCAGGCGGCCGAGGAGGAGCAGGCGACGTTCCGGCTGCCCGCGGGGCTCGCGATCGAGCTCGTGGCGTCCGAGCCGCTCGTGCGCGACCCGGTGTCGGCGCGCTTCGACGAACGCGGCCGCCTGTGGGTCGTCGAGATGTCGGGCTACATGCCGGACGCCGACGGCGCGGGCGAGCTCGAGCCGGTCGGCACGATCGCCGTCCTGTCCGACGCGGACGGCGACGGTCGCATGGATCGTCGGACGGAGTTCCTGGACGAGCTGGTGCTGCCGCGCTCGATCGAGTTCGTCGCCGACGGCGTGCTCGTGATCGCGCCGCCGCAGCTGCTCTTCTGCCGCGACACCGACGGCGACGGCCGCGCGGACGAGCGCCGGGTCGTCGCGAGCGACCTGCCGGGCCTCGACAACCCCGAGCACGCCGTGAACGGCCTGACGGTCGGCCTCGACAACTGGATCGAGGCCGCCAACTGGAGCCGTCGCTACCGGCTCGTCGACGGCGAGTGGCGGGAGCGCGCCACCGCGGGCGGCGGTCAGTGGGGCCTCGCGCGCGACGATCGCGGGCGCCTGTGGTTCAACACGAACAGCCACGCGCTGCGCATGGACCGCGTGCCGTCCTTCTACCTCGCGCGCAACCGCCACCACGGCTTCGCGGCGGGCGGCAACGTCCTCGTCGTCGGCGCGGCGCCGACGTTTCCCGCGCGCGTCACTCCCGGTGTCAACCGCGCGTACCGCGACGGCACGCTGCGCGCGGACGGGCGCCTCGCGGTCGTCACGGCGGCCTGCGCGCCGTGGATCCTGCGCGGCGGGGGACTGGGCGACGCGTATCGCGGCGACGCGTTCGTGTGCGAGCCGGCGGGCAACCTGGTGCAGCGCTTCCGGCTGCGCGACGAGGGCGCGGCGGTCGTCGCCGAGCAGCTCGCGAGCGGCGCGAGCACGGCCGGCCTCGGCGAGCCGGTCGCGGGCCGGGAGCTCGACTTCCTGACCTCGACCGACGAGCGCTTCCGGCCCGTCGCGCTCTCCAGCGGCCCCGACGGCGCGCTGTACGTCGTCGACATGTACCGCGGCGTGATCCAGCA
>CAYGPA010000361.1:0-6018 GCA_964351535.1 uncultured Planctomycetaceae bacterium | reverse complement strand
CGGCCGCCCGCGACGCGTTCGTCCGGAAGCGTGGCCATCGCTCGGAGTATGCCCGCGGAGCTCGGCCGTGCGAGGGTCCGGCTCCGCGGCCGACGGTCAGAGGCCGGCGAAGGCCCGGATGGCCTCGGAGCGCTCGACCAGCCCGGCTTCGAGCTCCCTCGCGGCGGCGGCGACGGCGTCGCCGTCCGTCCCGCCCGGCGGCAGGGCGAGCGCGGAGCGGAAGTTCTCGAGCTTCGCCTGCAGGTCGGCGTCGTCCTTCGAGCCGTCGAGCAGGAACGACACGAGCAGGCCGGCCTCGCTGTAGAGCCGGGTCGAGCCCGGCGTGTCCTGCAGGGTGAGTCGGAAGGTGAAGACCTCGGGGAGCTGGCGGAGTCCGCCGTCCTTCTTCAGCTCGGCGAAGGCGAACGTGCGCAGGTCCCACGGATCGGCGCCCTCCGCGGCCTGCGGGTTGGGCAGGAAGCGCTCCACGTACGACGCCGCGCCGTAGCGGAGCCAGCGCGGGATGCGCTTCTCGCCCCAGAACTGCGCGCCGAAGGACTGCAGGTCGCCGTTCGCGCCGGCGACCACGCGCGTGCTGGCCGCGTTCCAGGACGGGTCCAGGGCCTCGACGAAGCTCTGCGCGGCGGCCCAGCGCACCCAGAACGGACCCCAGCCCTCGACCTTGGGGTCGCCGGCCTCCCAGTAGCTGACGCCGATGCCGGAATAGCGCGTCGGCTGCACGCTCGCATCGAGGGCGCCGTCGGCGAAGTAGGCGCCGTGCAGCGAAGAGAGACCTTCGGAGTCGATCATGACTCCGCCCGCCGCCGTGTTGTACTGGTCCAGGCTGTTCAGGACGAGGAGCGTGGGGCGCGTTGCGGGCTCGACGCCGAACAGGCGGACGAGGTGGGCGTGGACCTGATCCGCGTGCCAGCGCGCGGCGTTGCCGTAGTTCCACGCGCACGTGGTTCGCACCTGGAAGTGCTCGCCGGTCAGTTCCCACGGTGTCGCGGCGTTCGCGTGGAACGCATTGGCGGCCTCCATGTCGACCCACTCGTCCCCGCACTTCCAGAGCAGCGCCGTCCACTGCTCGAAGTCCTCCGGGGCGATCCAGCTGCTGTCGTCGGCGCGGAACCGGTAGCCGGCTGCCTCCCACTCCGCGACCTGTGCGGCGCGGGCGGCGTCCGCGGGATGGGCCCAGGTCTGCTGCCCGTCGCGCACGAAGCCCATGCGCAGGAAGGCGAGGTCACCCTCGGGGACCCAGTCCTCTTTCCAGCGCACGAGCCCCTGCTCCTTCATCCGCGCCTCTTCCTCGCGCTTGTACTTGGCGAGCTCGACGTACGTCTCGAACCAGCGCCCGTCGTAGCGGTGGTGTCGCAGGGCTTCGCGTGCGCGCTCGTTGTCGGGGTCGAGTTCGACGACCCGCTCGTAGACGCGCCGCGCTGCCGCGGCCTGGGAGCCCTGCCCGTATTCCGTCGCGAGCGCGAACAGTGCCGCGAGGTCTTCACCGGCGGCGCGGATCGCGGCGTCGACCTCGTCGTCCTGCGAGAAGCGAGCCACGGGGTTCGGGGCCGGATCGACAGCGGCGCCGGGGCGCGTCGCCGCGGCGAGGCAGCAGAGGAGGGTCAGAGCGATCATGGGGCAGTGGCGGAAGTGGGGCGGGCGCGAGCGTACTCGGAAGAAGGTTCCAGTCGAATCCTAGCCGACAGCTCGAAGGGCGGCCAAGGCTGCCGCGGGTTCGTGGACCCGGCGCGAGACCCGGTGCCCGCGACGCTGCCGGAACCGGGTTCTTCCGGTAGTCTCTTGCGGTGGAAGTCTCGACGAAGCGGACGGGGAACCGAAATGGGTGAGGAGCTCGGTGAAACGCCTCCCCAGGGCGGGGGAGCGGACGCGTCCCCCGGGCCCGCGAACTCGGTGATCCGCTTCCTCGAGGCGAAGACCGGCGAGGCGCCGCGCGTGAACCTGCGGGACGAGGACTCGGCGAGCGTGTCGGCGCCGGTGATCGACCCGAGCTCGCAGGAGAAGCTGTCGGTGCCGCACGGGCGCGGGAACTACCAGCTGATGGGGGAGATCGCGCGCGGCGGTATGGGCGTCGTGCTGAAGGGGCACGACACCGACCTCGGGCGCGACATCGCGGTCAAGGTGCTCGACAAGCGGCTGTGCGACCGCATGGACGTGGTGCAGCGGTTCGTCGAGGAGGCGCAGATCGGCGGCCAGCTGCAGCACCCCGGCGTGGTGCCGGTCTACGAGCTCGGGCTGATGGAGGACGAGCGGCCGTACTTCACGATGAAGCTCGTGAAGGGCCGCACGCTGGCCGCGCTGCTGGCGCAGCGCGAGACGCCGGACTCGAACCGCGGCACGCTGCTCGACGTCTTCGAGTCCGTGTGCCAGACGATGGCGTACGCGCACTCGCGCGGCGTGATCCACCGCGACCTGAAGCCCGCGAACATCATGGTGGGAGCCTTCGGAGAGGTGCAGGTCGTCGACTGGGGGCTCGCCAAGGTGCTCGTGCGCGGCGGAACGGCCGACGAGAAGCGCGCGCGCGAGGTGCACAACAACCAGACGGTGCTGGAGACGGTCCGCAGCGTCGGATCGGGCAGCGGCTCGGAGTCGATGGTCGGCTCGGTCCTCGGGACTCCGGCGTACATGCCGCCCGAGCAGGCGAGCGGCCTCGTCGACCGCCTCGACGAGCGCGCGGACGTGTTCGCGCTCGGCGCGATCCTGTGCGAGATCCTGACCGGCCTGCCGCCCTACGTCGGCGAGCCCGACGAGGTGATCAGCGCCGCGGCGCAGGCGCAGTGCGAGCCCGCGCTCGGGCGTCTCGACGCCTGCGGCGCCGACCCGGAGCTCGTGGAGCTCACGAAGCAGTGCCTGCTCGCGGCACCGGCCGCGCGGCCCGCGAACGCCGGAGTCGTGGCCGAGCGCATGCAGCGCCACATCGAGTCCGTCGAGGAGCGCGCCCAGAAGGCCCAGGTCGAGGCCGCGGCCGCGCGCGTGCGCGAGGCCGAGGAGCGCAAGGCCCGCAAGTTGACGCTGGCGCTCGGCGCGTCGATCCTGGGGCTCGTGGTCGTCGGAGCGGGCGGCTGGCTGTGGGTGCAGGGCGAGCGCGCGGCCCAGCAGCAGGCCGAGGCCGAGCGCCGGCAAGTGGCTGCCGAGCGCGAGCAGGCCCTGACCGAGGAGGTCAACCTGGCCCTCACGCGCGCGGCCTCGCTCCAGGGCGCCGAGCGCTGGGACGAGGCCCTGGACGCCGCCGCACGCGCCCGCGCGCTGGCCGAGGGCGGCGATGCCGGAGCCGCGCTGCTGGGACGCGTCGTGGCGACGGAGGAGGAGCTGCGGGGCGAGAAGGAGCGCGCCGACGGCCGCGCGGCGCGCGAGCGGGACACCCGCGCGCTGCTCGCCGAGCTGCACGACCTCGAGCGACCCGGGGAGCTGCAGGAGAGCACGACGACGGCCGCGGCCTACGAGGATTGCTTCCGCGCCCACGGCCTCGACGTCACGGCCGGTGGCGTCGACGACATCGCCGCCCGCCTCGCGGAGCGCGGCATCGGCTCCGAGGTCGCGGTGTTCCTCGACACCTGGGGCGAGGCCCTGCGCGCGGAGGGCGACGAGTCCGGGGCACTGCGCCTCCTCGAACTCGCGCACTCCGTCGACCCGGACCCGGTGCGCGCTCACCTGCGCGAGGCGCTGCTCAATCGCGACGTCGGTGAGCTCGAGTACCTCGCCGGAACCGACCTCGCCGAGCAACCGGCCAGCACGCTCGCCCTGCTCGCCTCGGGGCTGAACACGCTCGGATCCCGCGCGTCGGCGCTGTCGGTCTACCGGGCCGGTGTGCTCCGCCATCCGGACCACTTCGGGCTGGCCTTCGGGCTTGGAAAGATGCTGAAGCCCGAGTTCAACGTGCCCGTGCCGGTCGCGGAGATGGAGGAGGCTCTCGCGAACTACCGCGTCGCGCTCGCGCTCAGGCCCGACAGCGCCCCGGTGCTCGACGGCCTCTTCGGACTCAACACCAGGCTTCAGCGCTTCGACCAGGCCCTCGAGTACTCGCGTATCCAGGCGAGCCTCGACCCCGACGACCCCGAGCTCCGGTTCCAGCTGGGGCGAGCCTACATGCTCAAACGGCGCTTCGACGCGGCGTCCGAGCTCTTCGAAGGATTGGTCGACGTGCGCGAGCCCGCCTGGCTGCCGGTCTGGTCGCTCAACAACCTCGCCGTGATGTCGGTCGAGTCGGGAGACGTGCAGGAGGGGCTCTGGTTCGCGCGGCGGTCCTGGAAGGCCGCGCCGTCCTCGTGGCCGCTCCTCTACCCGGGACTGTTGCTCGTCTTCGCGAAGGCCAGCGTCGCGCTCGATTCCGCCGAGCCCATCAGCGAGGCGCGTCGCCTGCTGGACGAGCGATACTCGGAAGTGCCGGCCGCCTACAACACCCTCGCCTGGAGCCTCGTCGAGTTCTTGACGAGCGGCGACGATCCAGCGCTCCTGGCCGAATGGGGCACCGCGAGCTCCCTGTCGCCCGCGCCGGGGTCGGCCTCCGCCCGGCTGCTGTGGGGTCACGCCGTCGAGCTGGCCGAGCGGACGGTGGAGCTCGACCCGGGCGCTGTCCAGGGCTGGAACACCCTGGGGGTCGCGCGCTTGCACTCCGGCGACCTGGAGGGCGCGATCGAGGCCTTCATGGAGTCCGAACGGATCCATGGGCCGGGGCTGATCGAGAACTGGCTCCACCTGGCGATGGCGCACCACGACCTGGGAAACTCCGCGGACGCGGACAGCTGGTTCGAGCGCGCGGACGGGTGGATCGAGACGCATCCGAGCGACGAGTACACCCAGGTACTGCACCAGGATGTCCGCAGTCTGCTGGGAGCCGACTGAGCGAGTTTCGAGAGCCGCGGGAGCGCGGTGGAGACCGGATTCACCATGACGGAACGACCCGAACCTCAGCGCAGCGACGACGTCGAACCCCGGACGGCGCCGGCCAATTCGGTGATCCGGTTCCTCGAGGCGAAGACGGGCGAGGCGCCGCACGTCAGCCTGCGCGACGAGGACTCGGCGAGCGTGTCGGCGCCGGTGATCGACCCGAGCTCGCAGGAGAAGCTGTCGGTGCCGCACGGGCGCGGGAACTACCAGCTGATGGGGGAGATCGCGCGCGGCGGTATGGGCGTCGTGCTGAAGGGGCACGACACCGACCTCGGGCGCGACATCGCGGTCAAGGTGCTCGACAAGCGGCTGTGCGACCGCATGGACGTGGTGCAGCGGTTCGTCGAGGAGGCGCAGATCGGCGGCCAGCTGCAGCACCCCGGCGTGGTGCCGGTCTACGAGCTCGGGCTGATGGAGGACGAGCGGCCGTACTTCACGATGAAGCTCGTGAAGGGCCGCACGCTGGCCGCGCTGCTGGCGCAGCGCGAGACGCCGGACTCGAACCGCGGCACGCTGCTCGACGTCTTCGAGTCCGTGTGCCAGACGATGGCGTACGCGCACTCGCGCGGCGTGATCCACCGCGACCTGAAGCCCGCGAACATCATGGTGGGAGCCTTCGGAGAGGTGCAGGTCGTCGACTGGGGGCTCGCCAAGGTGCTCGTGCGCGGCGGAACGGCCGACGAGAAGCGCGCGCGCGAGGTGCACAACAACCAGACGGTGCTGGAGACGGTCCGCAGCGTCGGATCGGGCAGCGGCTCGGAGTCGATGGTCGGCTCGGTCCTCGGGACTCCGGCGTACATGCCGCCCGAGCAGGCGAGCGGCCTCGTCGACCGCCTCGACGAGCGCGCGGACGTGTTCGCGCTCGGCGCGATCCTGTGCGAGATCCTGACCGGCCTGCCGCCCTACGTCGGCGAGCCCGACGAGGTGATCAGCGCCGCGGCGCAGGCGCAGTGCGAGCCCGCGCTCGGGCGTCTCGACGCCTGCGGCGCCGACCCGGAGCTCGTGGAGCTCACGAAGCAGTGCCTGCTCGCGGCACCGGCCGCGCGGCCCGCGAACGCCGGAGTCGTGGCCGAGCGCATGCAGCGCCACATCGAGTCCGTCGAGGAGCGCGCCCAGAAGGCCCAGGTCGAGGCC
>CAYGPA010000360.1:0-6044 GCA_964351535.1 uncultured Planctomycetaceae bacterium | reverse complement strand
AGTGGACCGAGATGCTCGAGCGCGTGTACGCCCGCGACTTCGACGCCGTCGGGCTCTCGTGGGTCAACGACGTGGAGGGCGACTACGAGCAGGTCTGGCACTCCAGCGGGGCGAACGAGCAGGGCTCCAACCACTCCGGCCTCTCCGACCCGGAGGTCGACGCGCTGGTGGAGGCCGTGCAGGTCGAGCCGGACCCCGCGCGTCGCGCCGAGCTGTCCCGCCGCCTGCAGCGCCGCGTCCACGAGCTCCAGCCCGTGATGTTCGGCATCACCCAACCCAAGCGCTTCGCCGTCTCGAAGCGCCTGCGCAACTTCCGGACGTACTGCATCGATCCCCAGTACCGGATCCGCGACTGGTGGATCGCGGAGTAGCCCGGTCCGGGCCCCCTGCTCCGTGCTCGCCTTCACCCTGCGCCGGCTCCTGCTCGCGGTCCCGACGCTGCTCGGAATCTCGGTCGTCGCGTTCCTGATGCTGAAGCTCGCGCCGGGCGGCGCGGAGTACGCGCGCTTCGCCGAGCAGGTCGGCGAGCAGGGCGCCGAGGGCGAGGCCTTCGTCGAGGTGCAGCTGCGGCGCTTCCGGGAGGAGTGGCTGCTGGATCGCTCGCTCGCGCGCCAGTACTTCCACTACCTCGGCCCCTTCGACCTGAGCCCCGACGGCCATCGCCTCTTCGGCGGAACGGGCGAGGACCCGTGGCACGGCCTGCTCGCCGGCGAGCTCGGCACGGAGATGCTGCGTCCCAGCGTGCGCGTGCGCGACGAGCTCCTGCGGCGCATGCGCGTCACCGTCCCCCTGGCCGCGATCTCGATCCTCTTCACGTACCTGCTGGCGATTCCGCTCGGCGTGTGGACGGCCGTGCGCCGCGGGCGGCCGCTGGAGCTCGCGACCACGACGCTGCTCTTCGTGCTGTACGCCGTGCCGGTGTTCTGGGCCTGCCTGATGCTGCAGTACGCCTTCGGCAGCGCGGGCCTCGACTGGCTGCCGGTGCTCGGCCTGCGCGATCCCGACGCCGACGAGCTCCAGGGCGGCGCGCGCCTCTTCGACCTCGCCAAGCACTCCGTCCTGCCGATCGCGGCCTACACCTACGGAGGCCTGGCCTACGTCGCGCGGCAGACGCGCGCCAGCGTGCTGGAGCACGTCGAGCGCGACTACGTGCGCGCCGCGCGCGCGAAGGGGCTCCCGGAGCGCGTCGTGATCGGCAAGCACGTGCTGCGCAATGCGCTGATTCCGATCGTCACGCTGACGGCGTCGATCCTGCCGGCGCTGATCGGCGGCTCGGTGCTGGTCGAGTCGGTCTTCGACATCCCCGGCATGGGCTCCTACGCCTTCGAGGCGCTGAAGCGGCGCGACTTCAACGTGCTCATGGCCACGACCCTGCTGTCCGGCGGGCTGACCGTGCTCGGCATCCTCCTCTCCGACCTGCTGTACGCCGCGGTCGATCCCCGCATCCGCCTCGAATGAGCTCGCCGCGCTTCCGCCTGCGCCTGGCCACGGCCCTGCTGCTCGCGCTCGCGGGTGGCGCGGTGTTCGCGCCGTGGATCGCGAACCAGCGGCCGCTGCTGCTCGAGGTCGTCGATCGCGCCGGGTTCGACGCGGCGCGGCGCGGCCAGCTGGCCGTCGCCCGCGGCCTGGCGCAGCGCGCCCGCGAAGGGGCACCGCCCGCCGAGCTGGCGGGCGAGCTCGCCGCGTTCGATGCGCGCCTCGACCTGCTGCGGCGCCAGCTGGATCCCGCGGACGCGAGCGGCGTCGACTCCCTCGCGCAGCGGGCGCGGGAGTTCGTCCGCACCGCCTCCGACGGGACGCCCGACGCGGACTCCGTGGACGCCTTCGAGGCGGCGGCGCTCGAGCTGCGCGAGGGCCTGGTCGACGCAGGACCGCGGCTGCGCGCGCGGCGCTCGTACCCGGCCCTGGTCGCGACCTCGGGGAGCGAGGTCGCGTTCATGCTCCTCTGGCTCACGCTGCTCGCGGGTTGGCTCGGCGCGCCGCCGCGACGGACGGCCGCGGTCGGAGTCCTCGCCGCCGTGCTCCTCGGCTCGCTGTGGGAGGCGCGCGTGTACGACCCGGCGGCCGCGCGGACGACGGGCATCAAGCTGGCGCTGACCGACGGCGGGCTGGAGCCCGGGCGCGTCCTGTTCCCCCCGCTCGCGATGGGGCAGTCCGAGACGAACCTGACGGAGGCCCTGCGCCCGCCGACGTGGACGCGGGCCGCGAAGATCACCGCGGAGGGCCACTACGCGACCGGAGCGCGCGCGCCCGGCGTCGACGGAGCCCTCCATCCCGCGCGCCGGGTCGAGGTGCGCGCGGGCGAGCCGGCGCGCAACGCGCCGCTGCGCCACGTGCTCGGAACGGACGAGCTGGGCCGCGACGTGTTCGCGCGGCTGCTGCACGGCGGTCGCGTCAGCCTCGCCGTCGGCCTGCTCGCCGCCACGCTCCTGACCCTGCTCGGCGTGCTGATCGGCGCGGTGGCCGGCTTCTTCGGCGGACGCGTCGACGCGCTGCTCCTGCGCGTGATCGAGGTCGTGGACGCGATCCCGACGCTGTTCCTCGTGCTCTTCGCCGCGGCGCTGACTCCGGATGGGGGCCTGCACCCGATGATCGTCGTGGCGCTCTTGATCGCGCTGGCCGGGTGGACGGGCGTCGCGCGTCTCGTGCGCGCGGAGTTCCTGCGCCTCCAGCCGCTCGAGTTCGTCGAGGCCGCGCGCGCGCTCGGTTTCTCGCACCTGCGCGTGGCCTTTCGCCACGTCCTGCCGAACGCCCTGGGCCCGGCCTGGGTCGCGGCCGCCTTCGCGGTGTCGTCGGCGATCCTGCTCGAGTCCGCGGTCTCGTTCCTCGGCTTCGGAGTCCAGCTTCCCGTACCGTCCTGGGGCGCCATGCTGGGCGCCGCCGACGGGCTCGAGCACTGGTGGATGTTCCTCTTTCCCGGCCTCCTGATCCTGATCACGGTGCTGTGCACGAACGCGCTGGGCGAGGCCGTGCGCGCGGCCCTCGATCCATGGGGGCCTCGGGGGCCGCGGGGGCCGCGATGAGCGACGGCCTGTCCGCGGCGCTGCTGGACGTGCGCGGCCTGCGCACGGTCTACTCCGGACCGGAGGGCCCCCTCGCGGCGGTCGACGGCGTCGACTTCGTCGTGCGGCGCGGGCGCACGCTGGGTCTCGTGGGCGAGTCGGGGGCGGGCAAGAGCGCCGCGGCGCTGTCGGTGCTCGGCCTCCTGCCGCCCGGCGGGCGCGTCGAGGCGGGCGAGGTGCGCTTCGAGGGCGAGGACCTCCTGCGCGCGTCGGCGCGCCAGTGGGCGAAGATCCGCGGCCGGCGCATCGGCGCGGTCTTCCAGGACCCCTCGGCGGCCCTGAACCCGGTGCTGTCCATCGGCGAGCAGGTCGCCGAGACGCTGCGCGCGGCCGGCCTCTCGCGCGCGGAGGCGCGCACGCGAGCGATCGCCGAGCTGCGGCGCGTGGGGCTGCCCGACGCGGAGCGCCGCTACGACGACGCGCCCTGGCAGCTGTCGGGCGGCATGCGCCAGCGCGTGTCCATCGCGATGGCCGTGGCCGGCGCGCCGGACCTCCTGGTGCTCGACGAACCGACGACGGCGCTCGACGTCTCGCTCCAGGCCCAGGTGCTGCACCTCCTGCGCGAGCTGCAGGAGGAGCGCGGCATGGCCATGCTGCTGATCACGCACGACTTCGGCGTCGTCGCGGAGTGCGCCGACGACGTCGTCGTGCTGTACGCCGGGCGCGTGGTCGAGTGCGGCACGGCCGAGGACGTCCTCGCGCGCCCGCTCCATCCGTACACGCGGCTCCTGCTGCGCGCGGTGCCCGACCTCGAGCGGCCCGAGCGGTCGCTGCTCCCGATCCCCGGACGCGTGCCCGACCCGCGCGCGCGCCCGAGCGGCTGCCGCTTCCGCGACCGCTGCCCGCTGGCGCGGGAGACGTGCGCGACCGAGCCGCGGCTTCGCGCCCCCGCGCCCGAGTCGGCGCCCGGATCGGCGCGCGAGACCGACGATCCGCCCCGCGCGGGGTCCGCGCACCTCGCGGCCTGCCCGCACGTCGAGGAGGAGCTGCCGTGACCCGCCCGGCGCCCTCGGGTCCGCGCGAGCCGCTGCTCGCGGTCTCCGGTCTGCGCGTCGGCTTCGCGCGGCGCACGGGGTTCCTGCGACGCAGCCGGGAGGTCGTCCCCGCGGTGCGCGGCGTGGACCTCTCGATCGAGGCCGGGGAGACGCTGGCGCTCGTGGGGGAGTCCGGCTGCGGCAAGACGACCGTCGCGCGCGCCCTGCTGCGCCTCGTGCGCGCGAGCGCCGGCGTCGCGACGCTGCGGACGGCGCAGGGGACCGTCGACCTGCTCGCGGCCCGCGGGGCGGAGCTGCGCGCGGTGCGCCGCACGATCCAGATCGTGTTCCAGGACCCGCTGGCGAGCCTCGATCCGCGCCAGCGCGTCGGCGCGGCCCTCGAGGAGGTGCTCTGGGTCCACCGCCGCGAGGCGCGGCCCGAGCGCGCGCGCCTGGCCCGGGAGCTGCTCGCGCGCGTCGGGCTGCCGCGCACCGCGGAGCGCTTCCCGCACGAGCTCTCGGGCGGCGAGCGCCAGCGCGTCGCCATCGCGCGCGCGCTCGCGGTCGAGCCGCGCCTCCTGGTCTGCGACGAGGCCGTGTCGTCCCTCGACGTCTCCGTGCGCGCCCAGGTCCTCGAGCTCTTGCGCGACCTGCAGCGAGAGCGCGGGCTGGCCTACCTCTTCGTGTCGCACGACCTCGCGGTGGTCCGGCACTTCGCACGTCGTGTTGCGGTGCTGTACCTCGGTCAGGTCGTGGAGACCGGCGCGGTGGGGGACGTGCTCGGGGCGCCCCGGCATCCCTACACGCAGGCCCTGCTGGCGGCCGTGCCGCGGCTCGGAGCCGGTTCGCGGGGTCGGGTCCTGCCGCTCGCGGGCGAGGTGCCCTCCGGGCTGCACCCGCCTTCGGGGTGCGCGTTCCACCCGCGCTGTCCGGTCGCGGAGGCGCGCTGCTCCACGGAGCCGCCCGGCTGGACGGAGTTCGCGGTCGCGAGCCCGGGCGCGGTCCACCGCGCCCGCTGTCACGTCGCCGCGGCGGGGGAGTCGAGCCCCGAGATCTCGACGCCGTAGGTCGTCCGCAGGATCTCGCGGAGCTCGTCGAAGTTCCAGATCTCGTGCGTGGGGGCCACGGGCGATTCCTGCTGGCGCGAGGCGCGCCGCGACCAGACCGTCACCATGCCGATCCCGACCGGCGGAGCGATGTCGTTGCGCGGGTTGTCGCCGACGTACATCGCCTGCTGCGGCTCGAGCTGCATCGCGCGCAGCGCCGTGGTGTAGATCTTCGGGTTCGGTTTCGAGATCCCGATCTGGTCGGAGATGAAGATCGCGTCGGGGTCGAAGTGCCGCACGAGGCCGAGGCGGACGAGCTTCTCGGCCTGTTTCAGGGTCCAGCCGTGCGTGATGATGCCGAGGCGCAGGCCCGCGCGGCGCAGGTCCGACAGCAGCGTGGTCACGCCGTCGAAGGGACGCAGCTCGCGGAACTTCGTGTCGTGGTAGGCGGCCACGCCCGCGGCGACGATCAGCGCGCCGTTCTGGTGCTGCAGCGCGGAGGGGGAGAGGCGCAGCAGGAGCTTGTCGAAGTGGTGCTCGTAGTTGGAGGAGAACTCGGCGATGACCTCCTCGAGCTCGGTCATGACGCGCTCCTCGGTCTCGCCGAGGCCCGCGGCGATCATCGCGCGCACGGCGTTGCGGCGCGCGCGCCGGGCGAACTCGGTCGTCGGACACAGCGTGTCGTCGATGTCGAACAGGACTGCTTCGAGCTTGGCCATGGGTCGCGTCGCCGGTCCAGAAGCTAGGTCAGGCCCCGGGGGGCATGCAAGCCCCTGGGGGGGGTCGATAGGGGGCCCGAACAGAACAGGCCGCTCCGCCGGGGAGGCGGAGCGGCCTGCTGGAATCAGGTCCCGCGCGGTGCGCGGGTCAGCGCGTCTCGTAGCGCGCGAGCTCGTCCTTCACGTCCGTGATCTGGGCGCGGATCAGGATCATCAGCGACTCGTTCTCGTTGCTGAAGCCCT
>CAYGPA010000359.1:0-6049 GCA_964351535.1 uncultured Planctomycetaceae bacterium | reverse complement strand
CCGCGCGCGTCACGTGGCGCACCTCGGCCCTCGCCAGAGCTTCGACAAGGCTGCGACGAAGCCCCCGGCCGGCGCGGCGGCGGTCACCCTGCACCGCGTGTGCGGCCCCGCACGTTCCGACGGTCGCGGGGCGCGCCTGGCGCGGACGACGCCGGGGCGAGCCGGCGCCCTCGCTCTCAGCGCTGCGGTCCGGGCCCGATCGGGTCCGAGAGGGCCCGAGCCGGCACGTCCGCGGCCCGGCCCCTGGCGGAGAATCCCGGTATGCTGTATGCGGACCGCCTGCGCCCACCGTCCGCGTGCCAGGACCCGCACCCCGAGGCTCCCCCCGAATGATCCGCGCCACCACGATCCTGCCGTCGTTGGCCTTCGCCGGCTTGCTGTCCCTGTCGTTCACCGGGCCGGCTCCGGCCCAGGGCATCTCCTCGACCTCGGCCGGCCGGCCCGCCGAGTTCGGCAAGACGTTCGACAACCTGAAGGATCGGGCCCTGAACTTCCCGACCCACCAGGTCGCGCCGCTGTCGTTCTCGTTCGACGAGGGGACCCTCTACGCGCTGAACCAGCCCGGCTCGCGGCTGGTGATGTTCGACAGCTCCTCGATGAACTTGATCCGGGAGATCCCGATCGGACACGGCGCGGTCTCGGTGCACACGCGCTTCGCGCCGCGCGAACTCTGGATCGTCGACCAGGTCGCCAACGTCGTGATCGTGGTCGACGCCAACCAGAACGAGATCGCGCACACGATCCCCGTCGGAGCCAGCCCGCGCGGCCTGGCCTTCACGCCGGCCTTCGACCGCGCCTACGTCACGTGCGGGGCCGTCGACCGCGTCGACGTGATCGACACGGCGACCTACCAGAAGGTCGCGGGCATTCCCGTGCCGCTGAACGAGCCGCACGCCATCCAGCACCTCGGCAACCACGTGTACGTGTCGTCGCTGCGCTCGGGCAACAACACCGCACCGATGGGAGTCGGCCCCGGCAGGCGCTCCGACGAGATCGTCTCGATCCAGGACCTCGCGCTGCTCGCCCCGCAGGTCGCGACCCTGCCCGACTGCGACGTGATCGCCATCGCGACGAGCGGGCCGCAGGTGGACACCGTCGATCCGACCTTCACGGCCACGGGCGTCGGGACCGTGCTGCTCAACATGCACCGGCGGCCGGGGACCCAGGAGCTCTGGATCCCGAACACGGAGGCGCTGAACGCCGAGCACCGCGGCGAGAAGAGCTTCCCGCAGGGCCAGGTCGTCCAGAACCGCGTCTCGATCGTCGACGCGCAGACCGGCGGCGTGCTGCAGATCCTCGACCTCGACGAGCTCGCGCCGCCCGGCGTGGCCTGCGGTCAGCCGGCGGGCATCGGGTTCACTCCCGACGGCTCGCGCGCGTTCGTGTGCTCCTACGGCAACGACCTCGTGGCCGTGCTCGACGTCGCCGGCGGCTCCGTCACGTGGGCCGGTGTCGTGCGCATCCCGATCACGATTCCCTACCCGCGCGGCGCAGGTTCGCGCACGGCGCTGGTCGACTCGCAGGGGCAGCGGCTCTTCGTCTTCAACAAGCAGAACAACTCGGTCACGCGGATCCCGCTGGCGCAGCTGCCGACGACGTCCGGCTTCGACTGGACGGCGCCCACGCCGGCGCAGGTCGGCTTCAACCCGGTGACGGAGGACGAGCGCAACGGCCGCATGCACTTCATCCGGGCCATCGATTCGGCCTCCCAGCGCTCTTCCTGCGCCTCCTGCCACATCGACGGGACGAACGACGGGGTGCTGTGGGACCTGTCGACGTTCCTCGATCCCGAGGGCGTCCCGGCCGACGCCGTCCACTTCGGCGTGGACGTCAAGGGCCCCATGGTGACGCAGAACACGCAGCGGCTGTTCGGGACGTCCCCGTACCACTGGAGGGGCGAGCGGCGCCGGCTCAAGCAGTTCAACAAGACCTTCCTGAGCCTGTTCGAGCACGAGGAGAACGGGCAGCCCTCGAACCTCGGCCCGGACTTCCAGTACATCATCCACTACATGCAGCGGCTGGCGTACCCGCCGAACCCGCGGCAGAAGCGCGACCGAGGCCTGACGAAGGCCCAGCAGCGCGGCGCGGAGCTCTTCCACACGATGCGCGTGATGGGGGACGCGACCTGCTCCACGTGTCACCAGCTACCGCTGGGCACGACCGGCGAGATCGTGTCGACCGGCCGCGGGGGTTTCGCGCCGACGGCCGTCATCCCGTCCCTGCGCGCCGTGGCGGACAAGGAGACGCCCGAGTTCACGATCGGCGGCGCCTTCGACACGCGCACCGAGCTCGGCGCCGGCTACCTGCACGACGGTGCGCGCTCGTCGCTCGTGGACGCCTTCACGGCGGTGACCCCGGCGGACGAGTTCGAGGGGCACGTCTTCCCGATGCGTCTTCAGGACGCGGCGGCGATCGACGCGTACCTGCACGCGTTCGACACCGGACTCGCGCCCGCCGCGACGATGATGGTGACGGCGAACGCCGGCAACGCGGCCGAGATCGCGGCCGACGAGCTGCCGCTGCTGCTCGAGCAGGCCGAGCGCGGCTGGTGCGACGTCGTCGTGCGCAAGGGGCCGACCGACTTCAACGGCTTCACCGTGCACCCCTCCGGCGTGTACGACACGGACCAGGACAAGTTCGTGTTCGGCTCGACGACGCTGCCCCCCGAGGACGCCGCGCAGCTCATTGCGCAGGCCCAGGCGGGGAATCCCGTGACGTTCCTCGGCACGCCCGTGCTCATGGGCGTGCAGATGGGCATCGACCGCGACCTCGACGAGCTGCTCGACCTGGACGAGCTCGTCCAGGGCACCGACCCCGAGTACTACGACACCGACCTCGACGGCTACCCGGACGGCTACGAGGTCTCGCTCGCGATGGATCCCCTCGGCGCGGACACCTCCGCCCCGGACTCCGTGGCGCCGTCCCTCGCCGGCGAGGTCGAGCTCGTCTACGCCACGACGACCGCGCTCAAGTTCGAGTTCGAGACCGACGAGCCCGCGCGCATCGTCGTCGCCTACAACGGCGAACTGCCGGTGCTGCGCCTGCCGCTGGCGCAGGACTACGAGACGAAGTTCTCGGTCACGCTGTTCGAGCTGAAGGCCGACACCGCCTACGACATCGAGCTCGACGTCTACGACCCCGCGGGCAACCGTCGGTTCGAGTACGTCAGCTTGCGGACGCCGCCGAATCACTTCGAGCGCGGCGTGTTCGTGCGCAGCGTCGACCCCACGATCCAGGTCGGCTCGGTGTCCGGCGGCCCCTCCGCGCCGCGCCGGTTGCAGGTCGAGGTCGAGCTGCGCCGCGCCGACGGCTTCCCCGATCCGGGGTACGAGGTGTTCCTCGACGTCTACCACGAGCGCTCCGACGGGGTCCTGCAGGAGGTCGCGACCGGCCTCCGGGGGCTGCTCACCCGGACCGACGGGATCCTCCACGTCTCGACGCCGCTGCCCGGCCTCAACGTGCTGGGCGGGCCCGGGACGCTGCACGTGATCCCGCGGGACGTGGTGCCGCCCTCGCCGTCGGCCCCGCTCTACGTGCCGAGCCTCGACAAGGAAGACGCCGGCACGGTGGCCTACTGAGGTGCGCGGAGCTTCCAGCTTTCCTCGCCAAAGGCCTTGGCGGGGCGGGTGGAAGTCCCTAGCCTCTTGCGCTGCCTACCCGACGACCCGCCCCAGGGTCAGCCCGAAGAGACCGCCATGAAGATCCGCACTCGCAACAGCAAGGCCAAGCGGGCCCGCAAGACGGGCTACCGCACGCGGCAGAAGTCCGTCGGCGGTCGCAAGGTCAACAGGCGCCAGCGCGCGCGCCACGGCTCCTTCTAGAGCCGCCGGCGCCTCCGTCGCGGCCTCGCCGCTCCCGGCTCAGCCGGAGGTCTCGAATCGAAACGCCCGGGCGAGCGTGAGGTCCTGGCGCTGGTAGGAGCCGCCGCGACGGCCCTGACCGTAGAGCCGATCCGGCACCGAAGAGGTCCGGAAGAAGCGCAGGCGGAAGAAGACCTGGCCCTCCTCGGCGAGGAACGGCAGGTCGTGCGCGCGGACCTCGAGGACCGCGGGGGTCCCGCCGGGCTCGTTCGCGTCCCCGGGCGAGCTCGGGTCGCGCCAGCCGAAGCCGTTGTCGAAGAAGCCGGCGTAGTTGTTGCGCAGCTCGCCGATCTCGACGTCCACCGGCACCATCTCCGCCGCCAGGTGGGGGGGGATGCAGACGCGCTCGCGGCTCGCGAAGATCGTGAAGCCGCCCGGCGGCAGGATGCAGTGGCCCGCGGGCGCGTGCACGGGCTCGAAGAACGCCTCGGCGGCGTGGGCGCGCTCGGCCGAGAAGTCGAGGACGTCCGTCCCGCCGCGCGCGCGCCAGCCCGCGGGTTCCCGGCCGGCGAGTCCGAGGTGCAGCTCGATGGCCCCGTCGCCGGCGAAGCGCACGCGCCGCGGCGCCAGCGGCCCCGCTTCGTCGTACACGAGCGGCGTGCGCGCGTGCTCCCCGAGCAACTCGGCGTGCGAGAGGCCGGGATCGCCGCGCTGCAGGCGCATCTGGCACAGCCGGTCGCCGCGGCGCAGGCGCACGGGGAACGACAGCGAGGCGATCTCGAGCCACAGGGGCCCGCGGTAGCCCGCCGGAGCCTCGTTGAAGCGCGGGTGCCCGGGCACGAGGACGCGCGTGAAGACGTCGCAGCGGCCCGTGGAGCTGCGGGGATTGAAGCGGGCGGAGACGTCGGGCGGCAGGGCGAGCTCCTCGTCCAGGCGCGCGAGGTGCACGGCGCCGGGCTCGAGGACGGTTCCGTCGCCCTCCAGCGACGCGCGCTCGATCTCCAGCTCGGCGAGCAGCTCCTCGAGCGGCCGGCGGCCCGGCAGGAAGCCCGCGCGCAGCCGGGAGAGCGTCGGCCCCAGGCGCAGGTCGAGGCTGGCGCACTGGAGCTGGCCGTCCTCGTCGACGCGAATCGGAGGCGCGTCCCCCGCGGGCCGCAGACGCCCGGCCTCGACGAGCTGCAGCAGCTCGCGATCGACCAGCAGCGCCCCGCTGGAGGAGGCGGCTGCGCGGGAGCCTGCGGGCGGGGTCGAGGGGGCCACGGCACGGAATGGTGCACGATCCGAGCCGGGCGGCAAGGGCCGAGGGGCTCCCCCTGCGAACGGACCGGGTTGCGTGTGGGATCCGCCGGCGGGCGTCCGAGAGGGATCCCCCACGCAAGCCAGTCCGCTCGGTTTCGCTCCTTTCGGGCCGCTCCGGTGGCCCTCCCGTTCGCGCCCCGATAGACTCCGCCGCCCGGAAACCCACCCTCATGAAGCTGCACGAATTCCAAGCCAAGCAAGTCCTCGGCCGCTTCGGCGTCGCGGTCCCGAAGGGGATCGAATGCACGACCGCCGAAGCCGCCGCCGCCGCCCACGAGCGCCTCGGGACCCCCGTCACCGTCGTCAAGGCCCAGATCCACGCGGGCGGCCGCGGGAAGGCCGGCGGCGTGAAGGTCGTCAAGAGCGCGGCCGAGGCGCAGGAGGCCGCCGAGTCGATCCTCGGGCGCACGCTCGTCACGCACCAGACGGGCCCCGCCGGCCAGCTGGTGCGCCGGCTGTGGGTCGAGCAGGGCTCGAACATCGCCCAGGAGTACTACCTCGGGATCGTCGTCGACCGCAGCACGCAGAAGCCCGTGATGATGGCGTCCTCGGAGGGCGGCATGGAGATCGAGGGCGTCGCCGAGAAGACTCCGGAGAAGATCCTGAAGGCGGCCTTCTCGCCCGGCTCGGGCCTGGACGCCGGCGACGGTCGTCGGCTGGCGGAGGGCATCGGCATTCCCGCGGAGCTCGTCGGGCGCGCCGTCGAGCTGATGCAGTCCCTCGCGAAGGCCTTCGTGGAGCTCGACTGCTCGCTGGCGGAGATCAACCCGCTGGTCACGACGAAGGAGGGCGCGGTGCTGGCCCTCGACGCGAAGATCAACATCGACGACAACGGGCTCTTCCGTCAGAAGGAGCTCCTCGAGCTGCGCGACGTGCACGAGGAGCAGCCGCTCGAGGTCGAGGCCTCGAAGCACGACCTGAACTACATCCAGCTCGACGGCAACATCGGC
>CAYGPA010000358.1:0-6056 GCA_964351535.1 uncultured Planctomycetaceae bacterium | reverse complement strand
GGTGGGAAGGTCCTGGACGATTCTAAGGCGGAGGGGCCGCGGACTCCGAAGCAGGCAGGGGGTTGTCTGAAGGAAACGGCCGCACCTTTTCCATGGAGGCCGCAGGTCTCGATACCATGGATCCCTCTCCTGGCCCCGGGATGGCCCTCGACTCCCCCGAGAATCCCTCGAAAAGCAGAGGATCGAGCATGAAACTCCGCGACCTCGCCCCGCTGGCCCTGTCCAGCCTGCTGCTCAGCGCCTCGCCCCAGGATGGGGTGAACCGCGAGGGCACCCCGCCCGCGCGCCCCGAGCCCGTGACGCTCGAGGCCGCCACGGCCGCCTTCGCGCGCGCGGACCGCGATGCGGACGGGTTCCTCTCCCCGGCGGAGGCCGCCGGCCTCGGATTCGGTGCGCGGACGTTTGCGAGCTCCGACCCCAACCGGAGCGGGACGCTGGCCGATCGCGAGTTCCTGGCCGCGTACCCCGCGGTCCTCGCCGCCCAGGGCAAGGTCCCGGCCCAGGATCTTCAGGACAAGAGCCGCGAGCTGACCTCCGAGCTCGCGAAGCGTCGCAGGAAGGCGGACCAGAAGAAGGCCCGGCAGTCCGAGGGCGACTCCGCGAACTCCTCGGACGGTTCCCCGGATCCGGGCAAGGAAGGCAAGCCGAGCGCGAAGGTCCTGGAGAAGCGCAGTCAGGAGGCGCGGGACGCGCTGAACGAGGACCTGCGCGCCCGCGGCGCCTCCAAGGACGTCGCGCGCAAGAACCAGAAGGCCCTGAACAAGCGCATCCAGAACGCCGCGAAGCAGACCAAGGGCCAGGGCCCGGCGGGAGGCGATCCCGTGAGCCCGGCCTCGGACATCGCGCCCCCCGTGGGAGGCGCCGCCGGGAGCGAGGCCGCGCCGGCCGGGCAGAAGCCCGCGCCCGGGCTGACGCCCTCCACCGGGCAGACGCCGGTCCCCGTCACGACCGGACAGACTCCGCCGGCGCCCGGGCAGTCCGGCAAGCCCGTTCCGGTCCGGGCGCGGGAAGCCAGGCCCGCCGGCCAGGTCCCCGCGTCCGGGGACGGCACGTCCCAGGGAGGCGCCGTCGGCGGCTCGAAGCCGGGACCGAAGCGTCCTCGCGGAGCGACCCCCCCCCGCGGAGCGACCTCCCAGGGCGCCCAGGGCAAGAAGGGGGCCGGTACGCCCGGCGCCAAGCCCGCCCGGCGGCGCACGGCGAACTCCGGCGGCGCGGGTGCCAAGGGCCAGAACGCAGGGGGCGGGACGCCGGCCCCGGGGGGCGCCGGCCAGGCCCCGCCGGTGCGACGGCCCCGAGGGGGCACTCCAGGCCCTCTGGGCGCCGCGCGGACCGCTCCGGGCGGTCCCGAGGCGGGGAAGGGCGCGCGTGCCTCCAGCGTGGCCACACGGGCTCTCCAGGCCCGCCGCGCGCTGGGCAGGCGCCTGAAGGACCGCAGTGACGTCGCGCTTCCGGGTCTCCGCGACGTCGGGTCCAGACCGGCTCCGTCCGCCCCCCGCCGGGCGGGCCAGGGAGGCCCCAGGGCCCGCGGCGGCAGGTCCGGGCAGGCCCCCGGGGCCTCGCGACCGAACCCGGCTCGACCCGGGGCCGTGGCGCTGGCCCGGCGGCAGCCCGCCCGGCCGGACGCCGTCGCCGGAGCCACGAATCCCGTCGCGGCAGCCGCGGATGCCCGCCCGGCTGCGAAGAACGCGCGCCCGAAAAAGGCCGGTGGCGCGCGAGCGGCGGGAGCCCGCCGCGCCTCCGGATCCGACGCCGACGCGTCCCGGGAGGCCGGGACCGCGAAGCCGGCCCGCAGGACCGACGATCCCGCGGGGAAACGGGCCGCTCGTCGTGGGCCGCTCGAGGCCGTGATCGCCTCGGCCTCCCCCGAGCAGGACGAGGTGCAAGCTCGCGAAGCCGCCGTGGCGACGTCCGCCCGCGGCGCGCGCCGCAAGCCGCGCGGGACCCAGCGCTCCGGACCCGAGTCTCCGCTCACGGCCCCGCAGGCCGCGGAGGCCTCGTCGCCCGACAGCGGCTCGCCGCAGCCCGTCGAGCTGCCCTTCGACCCGCCGTTCTAGAACGATTCACGAGCCGTCCAGTCCGCGTCGAGGGCGGGACGGGCTCCGGACTACGAAGCGACCGGCCACCCCGAAGCAAGTCGGGGCGGCCGGCCGCGTTTCGGAGGTGAGTGTACTCAGAGAGGCGTGTCGACCTGCGACTCGACGGTCAACTCGTCGAGCTGGAGGACGCTCTCGCCTCCGTCGTTGCAGGTGATGCGCAGCGGGTCGGATTCGTCGACCGAGCAGCCGAGCTGCGTCAGCTCACGCTTGCACCGTCGAAGTTCGCGCCGATGAATCGAGAGTTCGGCCTGGAGGTTCACGATCTCGTCGGAGTGCGTGGAGCGAGTCGACTGGAAGGCCTCGAGTCGCTCTTGAAGGAAGGCGATGGTCGTCGCACGGTCGCGGAGCTCCGCGCCGATGGCCTTGACCAGGGGGAGGATCTTGGAGGCGCTGTCTTCTTGAAGGGTGTTCATGAGCTGTTCTCCTGCACTCTTGTGACGCCCTCTTAAGCCGGAATCGATCGCCATCCGAGCGGACAAGTTGGGAGAGTCGACGTAAACCTCGGCCCATACGGGCCTTTCGGTGCCCTCTTGCGACCATGGACGCAATCGTCACCCGGAACGGGATTCGCGGTTCCAGGGGGCTTTCGGTAATTTTTTCGGCTCGGTCGGGGGCTCCGCGGAGGCTCCACGGCCGCGAGATCCATGGACGTCCCCTACATCGAGATCTGCAGGCGCGAGGAGTTCTGCGCCAGCCGGCGATTGCACAACCCCGCGCTCTCGGACGAGGAGAATCGCGGGCTATACGGCGTGTGCAACAATCCGAACGGCCACGGCCACGACTTCGTGCTCGAGGTCGTCGTCGGCGGTCCGGTGCCCGAGCGCACGGGGCTCGTCATGGACTTCGTTCGACTCGGTCAGCTCATCGACGAACACGTGCTGCAGCACGTCGACCACAAGCACCTCAACCTGGACGTGGACTTCCTGGCGGGCGTGAACCCGTCGTCGGAGAACCTCGTCCGCGCTTTCTGGGAGCGCCTCGATCCCAGCGTTGGAGCCTACTCAGGATGTCAACTCCGCCGGATTCGTCTGTACGAGGGTCGGGGCAGCTACGTGGAGTACCGGGGAGTGATGACGTCGCCATCCGCGACCTGATCCACACGCTGCTCGAGAAGCTCGGCGACGACCCGGAACGCGAGGGGCTCGCGCGCACGCCCGAGCGCGTCGAACGCTCGCTCGCCGAGCTGACCGCGGGTCGCACCAAGAGCGTCGCGGAGGCGGTCGGCGAAGGAGTCTTCAAGGAAGACTGCTCCGAGATGGTCGTGGTGAAGGACATCGAGTTCTACAGCCTCTGCGAGCACCACCTGCTGCCGTTCTACGGCAAGGTCCACGTGGCCTACATCCCGAACGGGCGCATCATCGGGCTCTCGAAGATCCCGCGCATCGTCGACGTGTTCTCCCGTCGCCTGCAGGTCCAGGAGCGCATGACGTCGCAGATCGCCGAGGCCATCCGCGACGTGCTGAAGCCCAAGGGCGTCGGCGTCGTGGCCGACGCGCGTCACCTCTGCATGATGATGCGCGGCGTGCAGAAGCAGAACTCGTCCGCGCTGACGTCCTGCCTCCTCGGGTCGTTCCAGACCGAGGCGAAGACGCGGGCCGAGTTCCTCGACCTCGTGCGCAGCATCCAGCGCTGAGGGTCGCGGGGAGGGCCGTGCGCGCCCCTCAGGCGGGCGGCGGCACGTCGAGGTTCGCGACGTCGGCGTCGTCGGCGGCGTTGTAGGCGGCCCAGACGACCTCGGCGACGTCCTCGGGCTCGTTCATCGAGTCCCAGTCGGCACCGATGCGCTCGGCCAGCCCCGTGCGCGTCGGCCCGGGGAAGACCGTGGAGACGCGGATGCCCTTCTCGCGCCACTCCTCGCGCAGGGCGTCGCTGAACGCGCGCAGCCCGACCTTGGTCGCGCTGGCGGCCGTCGAGTTGGCGAGTCCCAGCAGCGACGGCGCCGCGGCGACGTTGAAGACGTGCGGGCGCGTGCCCTCTTCGAGCGCTTCCTCGCACTCGCGCGTCACGTAGAACGGGCCGGTCAGGTTGACGCCCAGCATCCGCTCCCAGAGACGCTGGTCCGTGTCGCCGAGGCTCTTGCGGTCGTAGGAGCCGGCACAGTTGACGAGCACGTCGAGCGCCCCCCCGGTGAACTGCACGGTGCGCCAGATCGCCGCCTCGACCGAGCCGTGGTCGCGCACGTTGGTCTGGGACGCGTTGCCCTGCCCGCCCGCCGCCTCGATCTCTTTCACGATCGCGTCGAGGGCGTCCGAGCTGCGGGCGGCGATGGAGACCATCGCGCCCTCGCGGGCGAAGCGGAGAGCGATGGCGCGGCCGATGCCGCGGCTGCCACCGGTGATCAGGACCCGAAGCGGTGCCATGGGATGCGGAGGGGGAGTGGGGGGGAGGAGGTGTCGAGGGCTCGGGCCGTGCCCGCGCCGCGCTGGAGGGGCGAACAGCTTAACGGCCCGTCCGGTCCGCCGAGCCGCCTCTTGGTGCTTCTCCGCTCCCGACCGGGTTCCGGCCGACATACCCCACTAGAATGTCCGGCCATGTCCTGGAGCACCCTCGCGCTGCAATTCAGCCTCGAGCTCGCCTTCGGCGTGCTGCTGGCCCTGGCGTTCGTCCCCAAGGCCCCGGTCGGAGTGCTGTTCTATCGCCTGATGGGGGGCGCGGTTCTGGTGCCGCTGGTCCTGGCGATCCTGCTCGCCACGTGGGTGGAGGGTCGCGCCTGGACCGATCCGGTGGTCGTCGGCGCGCTGCTCGCCTCGCTGCTGTTCCCGATCTACGCGACGGGTCCGATGCGCGCGTCGGCCTGGTGGTGGGCGGGGCTCGGGCTCGGCACCGGTTCGACGGCTGCCGCCGTGGGGCTGCTCGTGCGCGTGGAGCTCGCGCGCCACGGCGCGGCGGGCCTCTTCGAGACGCTCCTCGGAACGACGACGGCCCTCGCCACGGGAACCGTGGCCGGCAGTGTCGGGCTGGCGATGGTGCTGGGGCACTGGTACCTGACGGTTCCGAAGCTCTCGATCGAGCACCTGCGCCGGCTCAACCGCGTGACCGTCTTCAGCATGCTCGCGTGCCTCGGGCTGCTGGGTCTCTCGTGCGCGGTGTTCCGCGCGCACCTGGGTCAGGCGGAGATGCCGCTGCTCGGGCCGTGGGGCCTTTTCTACCTGGGCACGCGCGCGGCCGTGGGGCTCGTGCTGCCGCTCGTCTTCGCGTGGATGACGGCCGATTCGCTGAAGTACGGCAACACACGCTCGGCCACGGGCATCCTGTACGCCTCGACGGTCCTGGTGCTGATCGGGGCCGCGGTCTCGATGTCGCTGCAGGACTCCTACGGCGTGCCGCTCTGATGGCTGCCGTCCTCGTGGTCCCCTGCGGCGGGGAGGCGGGCTGCCGGGTCGAGCTCTCCGCCACGAGCCCGTCCGAGTTCCAGCAGGAGGCGTCGTGCCCGGGCTGCGGCTCGCGCGTGGCCCTGCATCGCGACGTGCTGACCGACGCGGGCGGCCTCCGCGGCTGCCTGGCGTGCGGGCATCCCGAGCTCTTCTCGCGCCGTCACTTCCCGCGCACCGCGGGGATCGCGATCGTCGTCGTCGCGGCCGTGCTCGCGCCGTTCACGGCCTACCTGAGCCTCGTGGCCGCGGCCGCCATCGACGCGCTGCTGTACCGCTTCGGTCCGGTCGAGCTGCGCTGCTACGTGTGCGACGCGGCGCACCGCGGCTTCGCACCGGAGCCGAGCCATCCGCGCTACGACCACGAGATCGGCGAGCGCCTGCGCTTCGGGGACCGCGCGGTGATGGGCAAGCCGATGCGGCCGGGCGGGACGGCGGACGCGCCCGAGCCCGAGCACTGAGCGCACTTCCGCCGCGGCCGTGCGCGCCCCTCCGCCGCAGCGCGGCGCGCTCCGGCGGGACTACTCCGCGAGTTGCTCGCGCAGCCCCTCGACGTCGTCGACGGGCAGCTTGCAGGCGTAGTTGCGGC